>PLUJ01000239.1 GCA_003165455.1 Acidobacteriaceae bacterium
CGCTTCGGGGACGGAGCCGCTGCTGCGCCTGTACTCAGAGGCTGCATCCCCGGAGTTGGTAAACGAAATCCTGACAGCCGCGGAGAGTTTTGTTAAGAACTGAGACCGGCCGGCAGTTAGAGGGGACTGATCCCTGTCCGAAACTCCACATTTGGCGCAGCGGTAATGCGATACTTCTAACTGAGCATGACTTTCGCCGGAAGCACAACCTCGACTCCCGACTCGCCTGAGGCGCCCCGTTACAATCGGATCCACCGCTGGCTGGGGATCGCCGATTTTATCGTCGGCTCCGCCTTCCTGATCCTGCTACTGGTCACGGGCTGGACAGGTTGGCTGCACGACTTTGCAGAAAAATGCGGCTTCCAGAACTACGCGCTGGCCGTCTTCGTCTATTTGTTCTTCCTGCTCCTGATCAGTAAAGCGCTCGGCTTTGGTCTCGACTACTACGGGTTTCGCCTGGAGCGAAGGTTCCAGCTCTCTACGCAAAAGTTTCGTTCGTGGCTCTGGGATGAGGCCAAAGGCTTTCTGGTGGGACTGGTGCTGGCAGGAATCGTGGTGGAGTTGCTGTATTTCATGATTCGCCAATCCCCGCAGCACTGGTGGCTCATCACGTGGGCTCTGTTCATGGGGCTGTTCATCGTTTTGGCCCAACTCGCTCCGGTGGTGTTGCTTCCGATCTTCTACAAGTTCGAACCGCTGGACAACGAAGACCTACGGCGAAGGTTGGTTCAACTGAGCGAGCATGCGGGCACGCGAGTGCGTGGAGTTTATCGCTGGAAGCTTTCAGAAAAGAGCAAGAAAGCGAATGCGGCTCTCACTGGATTGGGCGGCACGAGGCGGATCATTCTGGCCGATACCCTGCTGGACAATTACGCTCCTGAGGAAATCGAGGCGGTGCTCGCCCACGAACTTGGCCATCACGTGCACAAACACATTCTGAAGAGCATTCTGGTGCAAGCGGGAATTACCCTACTCGGATTCTGGGTCGCGAACTGGGTGCTTCACTACGCGGTCGATCGTCACATGTTTGAGGAGCTTTCCGATTTCGCCAACCTGCCCTTACTGGCCCTTACGGCAACTGCGCTCTCACTCCTGCTAATGCCGGCTCTCAATGCCTACTCGCGCTACAACGAGCGGCAAGCCGACCGCTATGCTTTTGAATCGATCGCCAGCGTGGAGCCCTTCATTTCGTCAATGAACAAGCTGGCGCAGCAGAACCTGGCGGAGCGCACGCCTTCGAAGTTGGTGGAATGGCTCTTTCACTCGCATCCTGCCATCTCGAAGCGCGTGACGGCAGCCGAGGCCTGGGGCCGCACGCAAACCGGTCCGTAGGCGTGAGCCGCAAGCCCTTTAATCCGAGTTGAAAAGAAGTCACCACTTCCGCAAAATTTCGGCCACACGCTGCAGATCCTGTTCCGTATCCACGCCCACGGAGTCGTAAGGCGCTTCGCCCACGTAGATCGGGATTCCGTTTTCCAGAAAACGCAGTTGCTCCAGCCGTTCACTTTTTTCGAGTGTTGATTCCGGCTGGCTCGCAAAGAGATCGAGAGCGGGCTTCCGGTAGGCGTACAAGCCGAGATGTTTAAAATAGCGTGGCGCAGTGCCGTCGCGATCGAAGGGAATCGTAGCGCGGGAAAAATAGAGAGCGAGGCCATCGGGCGCAGTCACAACCTTCACCGCGTTAGGATTGAGGACGTCTTCCGGCGGGCACGGGGTCTTCACGGTTCCCACCTGCACTGCCGGATCCTTCATCACATCAAGCAGGCTGGCAATGTGTTCCGGGCGCGTGAGCGGTTCGTCGCCCTGCACGTTGACATAAACATCCGCCGCAATTGACTGAGAAACTTCATGCACGCGTTCGGTCCCGCTGCGGTGAGCGGCTGAAGTCATCTGCGCGCTCCAGCCATGTTTGCGGCAGGCTTCCAGAATCTCTTCGGAATCCGTAGCGATGATCACGTCGGAGAGAAGGGACGACGAGCGGACCGCCTCATACACCCAGCCCACGAGCGGCTTGCCTGCAATCTCGCGCAGCATCTTGCGCGGCAGACGCATCGAGGCCAGCCGCGCCGGAATCACGGCAACTGTTTTCATGAGAGACTAGTTTCCAGTTTCCTGACGGAACTGGCAAGTGCCGGCATTTGCGCATGGCATCGCAATCCTGCTGTTTGACACGCTTTTGCGGCGGCTCTTAAAATAAAGGATTGGACGTGACGCGCCACTCCGGTCCGTTAGGTTCAAGGCAGCGGGAACATTTGTAGCACCTCAAGTCCCTCTCGCTGCGTTTCCCCAACTTGCTGGCGGCGTAGCTCAGGTGGCTAGAGCGACGGTCTCATAATCCGTAGGTCCGTGGTTCGAGTCCACGCGCCGCCACCACGTTCAAACCAACCATGTTCCACATCCTCTTGTCCGTGCCGTAGCGTGGAGTTCAGATCGATCTGCAAAGGCTTTCAAAGTTACCGAAGGTCGTCCCGTCCGCTTAATGCCTTGTACATGGCTCCGCCGCGTAAGTATCCTAAAGGCGCATTAGCAACTTGTACGGTACTCATGTCCGCCAGCGCAAATTCGTGGAAAAGCCTGCCGATTGCGGCACAAGTGTTTGTCGGCCTGGTTATCGCGACCGGCACGGCATGCTTGCTCATCGCCGACCTTCACCAGAGCAGCAAGAATATCGCCGAGTTTATTTGCTATCTCGGCATCGCTCTGCTGGGCTCGCGGCTGCGCGTAACCCTGCCTGGAACAACCGGAACGCTGTCAGTTAATTTCTTGTTCATCCTGGTCGGCATCGCCGAACTGGGGTACGCGGAAGCCTTGACTCTGAGTGCGATTGCGATGGTGGCTCAAAGTCTTTACCCGGGCCGCCCAAGTGCGATTCAGCTTACATTTAACGTTTGCGCGGGAGCGCTGTCCACGGCCCTCGCCTACTTGGTTTACCACAACTCTTATTGCAACGCAGTCATTGGTATCCGGCCACTGCTTTTGTGCCTGGCGGCTTCAACTTACTTTATCGTCAACGCTGGCTGCGTTGCGGTGGTGATCTCGTCCGGCCAAGGTCAAGCGCTGCGAAGAACTTTGGTGGATTCTTATTTTTGGTCCTTCCCTTATTATCTGGCGGGCGGTGGAATCGCCGCTGCAATCTCGTGGTTCAATCGCAATTTCAATTGGGAGACTTCCCTGCTCTTTGTTCCAGCCGTTTATCTCGTCTACCGTTCTTACCGGCTATATCTGGGCAAGTTGGATGATGAAAAGCGCCATGTTGAAGAGATGGCAAATCTTCATCTCCGAACCATTGAGGCTCTGGCGCTCGCTATTGAAGCCAAAGATCAGAACACGCACGATCACCTGCAGCGAGTTCGCATTTATGCCATTGAAGTAGCCAAAGAACTTGGCATGAAAGGAATGGAACTGGAGGCATTGCACGCCGCGGCGTTGCTGCACGATATCGGCAAGCTGGCAGTGCCTGAGCACATCATCTCGAAACCGGGCCGGCTGACTCCGGAAGAGTTCGAAAAGATGAAGATTCATACCGTGGTTGGCGCGGAGATTCTGGAGCGGGTTCGCTTCCCATATCCGGTAGTTCCCATCGTTCGCGCACACCACGAGAAGTGGGATGGCTCAGGTTATCCGTTCGGCCTCAAGGGCCTGGAAATACCTACCGGAGCGCGGATTCTTTCGGCAGTCGATTATCTGGACGCGCTAGCCTCGGATCGTCAATATCGCCGTGCCCTGCCTTTGGATCAAGTCATGAAGCAACTGGCGGAAGAGTCGGGCAAGGCGTTTGATCCGCGGGTTGTAAGCGTGCTCATCAAGCGTTACCGCTCCTTGGAGAATCTAGCCAAAGCTAAATCTGGATCAGGGGATGGAGCATTGGCGCTCTCTTCGGAGATAAAGATTCACCGTGGTCCAGCGCCCGATGCTGGATTTGAAGCCGTGGCAGCTTCGGATTCAACAGGGCAGGAGGCAAGTTTTCTCTCTTCTATCGCTGCAGCCAGGCAAGAGGCTCAGTCTATGTTCGAATTGAGCCAGGATCTGGGAGCCTCGTTGAGCCTGGGAGAAACTCTCTCGGTGTTTTCGGTGAAACTCAAACCGATGGTTCCCTACGACGCTATTGCAATTTACATCCTGCGCGGCAATGAATTGATTCCGGAGTATGTGAACGGCGACAACTACAGATTGTTTTCTTCGCTACGAATTCCAATGGGGGATGGGCTTTCCGGATGGGTCGCACAGAACAGAAAGCCGATTGTGAACGGAAATCCTTCGGTCGAGCCTGGATATCTGAGCGATCCTTCCAAATTCAGCACCTTGCGTTCCGCTCTGGCGTTGCCGCTCGAGGGAGTTAGCGGAGTAATCGGCGTTCTGGCGGTTTACCGGGCAGAAAAGGATTCATTCACTTCGGACGATTTGCGAATTCTTTTGGCAGTCAGCGGCAAGATGGCTTTGACCATTGAAAACGCGTTGAAATTTCAACAGGCGGAAAGTTCAGCCACAACCGATTACCTTACCGGCCTACCCAATGCCCGTTCGCTCTTTCTGCAGCTCGACCGTGAATTGGCGCGCTGCAAGCGCGATAATTCTTCGCTGACCCTAATGGTTTGTGACATGGACGGGTTTAAGAAGATCAACGATCGGTTCGGCCATCTGGAAGGCAATCGAGTTCTGCGGTTGTTCTCGCAAGCGCTGAAGGATAGCTGCCGCGAGTACGATTATGTGGCCCGCATGGGTGGAGACGAGTTTGTGCTCATCGCTCCTGGACTACACGCCCAAGATGCGGCCAAGAAAATAGACGTGATCCGTCCTCTCGCCCGGCACGCGGGATTTGAAGTTTGCGGGGAAGACATCGTATCGCTGAGCGTAGGAGTTGCGGTTTCGCCAGAGGATGGCGACGATGCCGAGCAACTTCTCACCCAAGCCGACCGCCGCATGTACCTGGAGAAACAAAAACAGCCGGTGCAAAAAGATCAAAGGCTGCATACGAGGATCAAGTGCCGGCTCACAGTCGAATTACACCCTCAGGAGGGTCCGCCAGCTTTCGGGAACCTGATCGATGCCAGCCTCGGCGGTTATTATGTGGAAACCAGTATCGTTCTCAGTCCCGGATCCTATGTGAAGATAGTGTTTTCCATCGAGCATGGCGATTTAAGCGCAGAAGGAACCGTGACCAGGATCCATCCCGGTAGCGGCATCGCGGTGCAGTTCAAAGAGATGAACCGCGAGTCGCGGCAAAAGATGTATAGAATTCTTGAATTCATCCAGGAGGCGGGCGCGATGTATAACGACCGCTACATGATGAATCTGTCCCACCGCTGATATATTTTCAAGCTCCGGGAGGCCAACTTGAGAGCCGCCGTCCGGCCCCGTACAATAAGATATGCACGCCCACGCTCACGGTGCTGGCAGTCCTAAACAGGTGCTGAAGATCTCGCTGGGCGTCACTCTCGCCTATATTGCGCTGCTGGTGTTTGCAGGCATTCGGTCCCACTCGCTGGCGTTGCTTTCTGAGGCCGGTCACAACCTATCCGATTTTTTGGCGTTGTTGCTGTCTCTGGTAGCGGTTTATTTGCAATCCCGCCCAGCCAGTTCGACAAAGACTTACGGGTATCATCGCGCGGGAGTGCTGGCAGCTCTGGTGAATGCCGTTGCGTTAGTTGGAGTTTCGTTCTTCATTTTCTACGAAGCCTTCAGGCGCTTGCAGCATCCCGAGCACGTGCAGGCTTCGGTGATGATGTGGGTCGCCGGCGCCGGGGTGCTGATGAACGGCGTGATCGCCCTGTTGCTGTATCGCTCGGGCGGCGACGTCAACATTCGCAGCGCGTTGCTGCATGAAGTCGGCGATACATTGTCCACGGCTGCCGTTATTGCCGGAGGCTGGGCCATTCTGGCGACCGGAAACAACTGGATCGATTCCGCGCTTTCGCTCGGAATTGCCGTGCTGATTCTTTGGTCCGGCTTCGGCATTGTGCGAGAGACCCTGAACATTCTTCTCGAAGGCACGCCGCGCGGGGTAAGGCTTGAACTGGTGGAGAACGCCATTCGCACCATTGAGGGGGTCAATGACGTTCACGACCTTCACGTCTGGAGCATCGGCTCGGAGACTCACGCGCTGTCCTGCCACATCGCAATTGCGGATATTCCTCCATCGGTGAGCGAACGCATTCTGCGCGATGTGAAAGCGAGCCTTCACCAAACATTTCGCATCGACCATACTACGATCCAGTTCGAGCACGTCGAATGCGAGGTGGCGCACGGCTGCGTCATGCCGGTGGGAGAAAGCGCTGGGCACGCTCATCATCACCATAGCCATTGATCCTCAGAGACCCGTCCGAGTGTTACCTGTTTTGCTTTCCGTAAATCTCTTTCACGCGTTGGATGGTGTCCGCATCCGCCGCTAATTTATCCGGTCGCAAGCGCACAATCCTGGGAAAGCGCAGCGCATAGCCACTGTCGTGGCGCTCTGACTGCATCATGTTGTTGAAGGCCACTTCGATCACAACTTCGGGATCGACGGTCCGCCTAAATCTCTGGTCATCGAGGGTGTGGTCAAGAAACCATCTTGTCATCTCGACGATCTCGACGTCCGTAAGCCCCGAATAGGCTTTGCCGATGTTCACCAGTCGATCTTTATCCGTATTCCACACCGCAAACGTGTAATCGCTGAGCACGCCCACGCGCTTGCCGTGACCGTACTCNNGCCGATGTTCACCAGTCGATCTCCATCCCAAACCGCAAATGTATAGTCGCTAAGTACGCTCACGCGCCTTCCATGGCCGTATTCGACTGCGGTTACCACAACGTCGAGCGTGGCCATTTCGCGCTTCATCTTCAACCAGGCCTTGCCGCGCCTGCCTGGCAAGTAAAGCGAGTTCAGATCTTTAATCATCAGACCTTCGTTGCCCCGCTCTTGCGCCGCTGTAAAAAGCACNNCGGCGTCTTCGCCGAATATTAACTTGCTCTGCTCGACGTTTTTTTTCTGCGTTCTCGCCAATCTGAGGTCTTGAGTCTGAATGAGCTCATCCAGAATTGACGCTCGCTCCCTCAGCGGACGATCGATCAACAACTCACCGTCTGCATACAAGATATCGAACGCCAGATAAGCAACCGGCACATCCCGCAACATGCGATCACTTACTTTTTTTCGCCCAAGGCGCTGCTGCAAAACAGAGAACGGCCTCGCCCGTCCAAGCTCGGCAGCCTTGCTTTCAGCTTCTTCGAAAAACGTTTCGTCCATCACCTCCGGTGCGGGCGACGGTGGCATCTCGGGATATTCCCACGCAACGATCTCGCCGTCCAAAACCGCATCCTTCGACAATCCAGAAAGCGCTGCGGCAAGCTCGGGAAACGATTCCGTAATCTCATCTCGAGTACGTGAGAAAAGTTTTACCTCTCCGGAGGAAACATGCACTTGCGCTCGGATGCCGTCATACTTGTCCTCTACCGNNATCTGCAGCCGACTCGATGGGGCTCGCTAGCATGAACCCCAACGGATGAAAGAGCCGCATCTTTGCCTCGCTCAACTTGCCATGCACCGCAAGTCGGAGCGCTTCCCCAATATCGCCGACCATCATGTTCGCGCGCTGTACCTCGCTGAGCGGGGCATCGTGGGCTTGCGCAATCCCTTCTTCCACTAAGCTCTCCTTCAGTCCGATACGCAGGTCACCGGTCATGATTTTGATGATGTACTTGGCTTCCAGTGGTGTGGCTCGGGAAAGCAGACCGCGCAGCAACGAGCTTTTTGCCACCGACCCGCGGGCAACGGCGACCTTCCGGAAAAACTCGCCGACTTCCAGAATCCCCAAGCCTTGCCCGGGTCTATCTTGCAGAACTCCGCTCAGAACTTCTCCGGCGACCGCGCCCAAGTCACCATGCTTGCGGTAGGCGGCCGTAAGTTCGGTTTCTTCTTTCCCCGCAAGCTCAGCGACAAGGCGCCACAATAATGCTCCACCAACTTGTAGCGTTGTCTCTTCCCATGCCGGAAAAGCCTTGCCGGAGAAAAACACCGCGGATAAAGCGGCTTCGTCGGTCGATCGCGACTTCAAATAATCCGCCACGATGGCGCGTTTTTGCAGTTTTTTGGTAGTTGCGGCGATAGACTCAGCCGCCTCAGCAAACTTTCGCACGTTGGTTAAGATGCGAATTCTTCTCTCAAAGTAGCGTAAATCCCGAGGCTTCAGCCAGATAGAGCTCAGCTTGCGGGACATGATTTTACGGTTCGCTGTGGTACCCTAACGATCGGTACTTTTTCACGTAACAAGCATCCAATAGGCGAACATAGAAACTATGCGTTCTCTGCGAAATTTCGTGCGTTTCTTGGTGGCCGTTCAGCTCTTGCCCGCCCTTGAGAGTGGCGAAGAAACGCTGGTCGGAGGTCAGGCGGTTCTCGAAGGCGTGATGATGCGCTCGCCGCATGCATGGGCGATCGCTTGTCGCAAACCTTCGGGCGAGGTTGTCACCATGAGCCAACCGATGGAGCGGCCTTCCGAAAGGCACCGATGGATGGCGTGGCCCATACTGCGCGGAGTAATGACGCTCGGCTATGCCATGTCGCTTGGCTACCGTGCATTGCGGTTCTCGGCGAATGTTGCCATTGAAGACGGGATGCAGCCTGAAAACGTCACAAAGAGTGTGGCGACAACTTCTTCGGGAATGCTGGCGCAGCAAATGGAGATTGAATCTGAGAAATCCCGAGCCCGAGAAAAAGCCGCAACCATCAGCGGATGGCTCGCGGCGGGGAATGTTATCTTTTCGCTGGCATTTTTTATCTTCATGTACAAGTATTTGCCTCTACTGGCGGCAACCGAATTCAAGAAATACAATCCGGCATTCGGCGGCCAGATTGCTTTCAATCTTGTGGATGGCGCCATTCGATTGCTCCTGTTCTTGCTGTTTATCTGGGGCGTATCTTTGTTTCCGGATATTCGCCGAGTTTACGAATATCACGGAGCCGAACACAAGACCGTTTTCGCTTTCGAAGATGGCAAGCCGCTGAACTCAACCGAGGTTCAGAAATATTCCACCTATCATCCCCGCTGCGGCACCAGTTTTCTGATGACGGTCATGCTGATCTCGATCGGTTTCTACATGCTCGTTCCGTTCACGACTTTCTGGGCACGATTCGCATCGCGAATCGTGTTATTGCCGATAATCGCGGGGATATCCTACGAAATCATTCGTTTCGCAGCCAAACACCGTGGATCACTCTTTGCGCTGATGACGGCTCCGGGTATGTGGCTGCAACGCATCACCACCAAGCCCCCCTCTGACCAGATGGCCGAGTGCGCCATCACAGCTCTTGAACAGGCGATGGTTCTCGAAAAAGCAAATGGCGGCGAGTTGATAATCGCCTAGCGGCGCCACCGCGAATATTCACTCTCGCCCATCCTTCGCCTATCGCTACAATAACGTCAAGACAGGTACTGGTTCTGCCGGAACCGTACTGCCGGACTGGTTCTGCAAGCTAGGGCGGCGTGCTTGAGACGCTGGCTCCGCTCTAGGAAAGAGACTCATGTTTGAACGCTTAGATCAAATAGAAGCCCGCTACGAGGAATTAACCAACGCGCTGGCATCGCCGGATATCGTCAACGATTCGGCAAAATACCAGAAGACGGCCAAAGCGCACAGCGAAGTAGCGCCGGTTGTCGATAAGTATCGCGAGTACAAAGATCTAACCCGCGGCATCGCCGAAAGCAAAGCGATGCTTGCGGAAGAAAAAGATCCTGAGATGCGAGCATACGCGCAGGAAGAACTTGCCAGGCTTGAACCGCGCGTGAACGCCATTGAAGAAGAGTTGAAAGTTCTTCTGCTGCCCAAAGATCCGAACGACGAAAAAAACATCATTCTGGAAATTCGCGCGGGTACCGGCGGAGACGAAGCCACTTTGTTCGCCGCCGAAATTTTCCGCATGTACACACGATTTGCGGAAACGCAACGCTGGAAGGTTGAAATTCTATCCTCTTCGGACTCTTCAGCCGGCGGGTTGAAGGAAGTCATCGCCATTATCGAAGGCAACCGCGTTTTCTCTCAGCTTAAGTATGAAAGTGGCGTGCATCGCGTCCAGCGTGTCCCTGCCACCGAACAGCAGGGTCGCGTCCACACTTCCGCTGTGACGGTCGCTGTGCTGCCCGAAGCCGAGGATGTAGATATCAAGATCGAGGCCAAAGATCTCCGCATCGATACTTTTTGCTCTTCGGGGCCGGGCGGACAATCGGTAAACACAACATACTCCGCGGTTCGAATTACGCACATTCCAACGAATACAGTGGTCAGCTGCCAGGACGAGAAATCGCAGATCAAGAATCGCGAGAAGGGCATGCGCGTGCTCCGATCCCGGCTTTACGAGATCGAGATGGATAAGCAGCAGCAGGCACTGGCAAAAGAGCGCAAGGCCATGGTGGGCTCTGGAGACCGCAGTGAGAAGATCCGCACATACAACTTCCCACAAAATCGGCTCACCGACCATCGCATCGGTTTCACCATCCATCAACTCGAACAAGTGATGGATGGCAAGCTTCAGCCGCTGATTGAGGCGCTCACCACGCACTATCAGGCGGAAAAGTTGAAGCAGGAGACAGCGGGAGTGGTCTAAATCGACGTTTATCCGTTTCATTAATCCCTGCAGGAATGGAAACATGCGAACTGAGAGCAACCTGTAAGGAGCGCAACGGCACCTAATCCCACTATGTCAAACGGAAATTCTCGCTCATTGTTGGCGCTCAGCGGCTTTGGATTGGCGGCGGCCGGCGCTGCGTGGTATGGCTCCCGATACAGTCGCAAGGAAAGCCGTTCCGCCTGGTATCGGAATCTTGAAAAGCCTAGCTTTGCTCCGCCGAAGCAAGTGTATCCCGTGGTTTGGACGACCCTTTACGCGCTTATGGCATGGTCGGGATGGCGCATCTGGAGCGCGGCTCCGTCTCGCGAACGCAAACGTGCGTTGCGCCTTTGGATCTCGCAGCTTGCGACCAACGCGAAATGGTCAAAATATTTCTTCGGGCTTCATAGTCCCACCATTGCTCTTGCCGACGCGATTGCGTTGGAGGGGGTTATTCTCTCTTACATGAAAGCTGCGCGTAAGGTCGACTCCGCGGCTGCGAATGCCTTCATCCCATATGCCGCATGGGTTGCATTCGCCGCGGTGCTCAACTCGGAGATTGCGCGACTGAACCCACGTGAAAACTTAGAACGCCGCAGGTAATTATCGATCCTCTGCCACACGGATTTCGTCAGTGTGTTGAAATAGTGCCGTGCACCTCAAAAGAGCCCTACTTTCCGCAGTCGAGCGCCTCGCTGCGGAGCAGGTTCCTTCGCCTCGCATGAATGCGGAACTCTTATTGATGTTCACTCTCAGCCGCGATCGTGCCTTCCTTTACGCGCACCCGGAGTACGAACTAACGGTAGACGAAGCCGATCGTTACCAGGCCGCGCTTTCCGAACGTTGCCGCGGCGTTCCGGCACAATACATTACAGGACACCAGGAATTTTGGGGCATGGATTTGATCGTCACATCCGCAGTTTTGATCCCGCGGCCCGAGACCGAGCATTTGGTTGAAGCTGTTCGTGAGCTCATTACTAACGCTGTGGCGAGCAAGGAGCCGATTCCCTTGGAACTCCGCATCATCGACGTTGGCACAGGGACCGGCTGCATCGCATTAGCGTTAGCCAGAGAATTTCCGAGGAGTGAAATCCACGCAACCGATATATCGCCGGCCGCGCTCGAAATCGCCCGGGCAAATAGCTCTCTCCATCAGCTCGCATCTCGCATTCAATTCCACCAGACCGATCTGCTCGAAGGTTTCGCTGAGAACTCAGTCGATATGATTGTTTCCAATCCCCCGTATGTAGGCGAATTGGAGGAAGACCAGGTACAGCTAGAAGTCAGAAAGTTTGAGCCGCGCAACGCAGTTTTTGCCGGTCCCGTGGGCACCGAAGTGATTGCGCGTCTGGTTCCGCAAGCTTGGACAGTATTGCGGCCCGGCGGGTGGCTGGTTATGGAAATCAGCGGCACGATTGTGGAAGGAGTGCAGTCGCTGCTGAATGATTGGGAAGAAGTAGCAATCGTAAATGACCTGCAATCGATTCCGCGAGTCGTTGCAGCGCGAAAACCATTCGTAACACAGCTTCGCGAATCAACCTACGACGGCTAATACTTACTGCGGGACCACTGCTGGTTGGATTTCTTCCACGTCGACGATACTGGTGGGATATTTTCCGGTATAGCACGCCGAGCAGTAGGAAGTTTTTTCACCTTCGCCACACGCTTTCTTGAGTCCTTCCAGCGACAGATAAGCTAAAGAATCGGCTCCGATATATTGGCGAATCTCATCCACCGTTTTGTTGGCGGCAATCAACTGGTTCTTCGAAGGCGTATCCACCCCGTAGTAACAAGGTGAAATTGTTGGAGGACAGGAGACTCGCATATGAACCTCCTTCGCTCCCGCGCTGCGAATCATGCGAACGATCTTCCGGCTGGTCGTGCCGCGCACAATCGAATCGTCGATCAGTACCACGCGCTTCCCCGCCAGCAAAGACTGCACGGGATTTAACTTGAGCTTCACTCCAAAATCACGCACGCTCTGGCTCGGCTCGATAAACGTGCGGCCAACGTAGTGATTGCGGATCAGGCCGAAGCGGAATGGAATGCCACTCTCGGCGGCGTAACCGACAGCGGCGGTAACGCCGGAATCCGGCACCGGCACGACAACGTCGGCATCCACCAAAGCTTCTCGCGCCAGCTGTCTTCCCATTTCTTCTCGGCTGGTTTGCACCGCGCGTCCGAACACCGTGCTGTCAGGGCGCGAAAAATAAACGTGCTCGAAGATGCAACTGGATTGTGGCGCGGCGGTTGAGTAAAAACGCGACGTAATGCCCTCCGGACCGACCACGATTAATTCGCCTGGCTTCACATCCCGCTCGTAGGTCGCGCCGATCAGATCAAAAGCACAAGTCTCGGAGGCAAATACGATCGTGTCGCGCTTTTGACCCTCGAGCGCTGGAATCCGGCCCATGGCCAGCGGCCGGAATCCTCGCGGATCGCGGGCCGCGATAATTCTATCCGGACTCATCACGACCAGCGAAAATGCCCCCTCCACGCGCCGCAACGCATCCGCAATCGCCTCCGGTAGCGTGTGCTCCCGAGAGAGGGCGATGAGATGCACGATCACTTCGGTATCGCTGTTGGTCTGGAAAATTGACCCCTGACGTTCCAAGCGGCTTCGCACTTCAGCTGCGTTGGTCAAATTTCCATTGTGCGCCACGCCGATCGAGCCTTTGTTCGATTGCACCAGGATCGGTTGCGCGTTCAGCAGCGCGGAATCTCCCGCAGTGGAATAACGCGTATGCCCAATCGCCAGAGTGCCGCGGATTTGCGATAACACATCTTCCGTGAAAATGTCGGCGACCAGTCCCATCGCCTTATGCACACGCGAAGTCAATCCATCGGAGGTAACGATCCCCGCGGATTCCTGTCCGCGATGCTGCAACGCATGCAGCCCCAGATAAGCCAGCTTCTCCGCTTCGGGATGCGCGAAGATGGCAACCACTCCGCACTCATCGTGAAATTTATCGGGAATCAGCATTGAACTCCTGGACCTCTTGTCCTAGTCTGACTTCGGTTGTCGCAGTTGTACTTCACCAGAGTGGAACGCCATTTCCACCCGGTCTTGCACGGTTGCTTTCCACTCGTTACTCCGCCTCTACGGCTTGCGGATCGCTCCGCAGCGATTTCTCCAATGCATCCTCATACCACGCGCCCAACTCGGAAATCTTTGCGGATACAACCGTTTCACCATCGAGAATAATTTCCAGCCGGTCCGGAACCGTTTCGCCCAGGATTTCGGCAGAGACGCCCTTTTCCTTCGCTATCTGTTGGATTCGCGAAACCTTCACCGGGTCGCAGGAGAGCAATATCCGGCTCGCATCTTCCCCAAATAAAACAAACTCCGGTGGAAGCCCATTCGACAACACTTTCACCCGTGCTCCTATGTTGTTTGCGAATGACTTTTCCGCCAAAGCCACAGCCAATCCCCCTTCGGCGCAATCATGGGCAGAATCCACCAGCGACTGTGCAATCAGCTCAATCACAACTTTTTGCAGCGCAGCTTCTTTTTCCAAATCGAGCTGCGGAGGATAGCCCCACAGGCCACCCAGAATCTCCTTCGCAAACTCCGAGGATCCGAACTCACTTTCCACATCGGCAATATCGGCTACTTCACCGGCGCGTAACAGCACAATCGATCGTCCGGTCAATGCAAAGGGCATCTTCGCGACTTTGTGCACATCCTCCACAATTCCAACTACCCCCAGAACCGGCGTTGGATAAATTCCCTCGCCTAGCGTTTCGTTGTAAAAACTAACATTGCCGCCGGTGATGGGAATCTCCAACTCCTCGCAGGCTTTGGTGATGCCATCGATGGTTTGCGAAAACTGCCACATGATGTGCGGCTTCTCGGGATTGCCGAAATTGAGGCAATTGGTTGCGCCCGCGGGAGTTGCGCCCGAACATGCCACTTTGCGCGCCGCCTCGGCGACGGCATGCATCGCTCCCAGCCGCGGATCGAGATAACACCAGCGGCCGTTGCCATC
>PLUJ01000150.1 GCA_003165455.1 Acidobacteriaceae bacterium
TCTTGGCCGCGGCCTTGCTCCCGGCATTCACGGTGTGCCACGCACAGACGGCGGCGGGAGCTGAGCCCCCGTTGCGGATCGCGATTGCCGGGTTGGTTCACGGGCACGTCGAGGGCTTTTTCAAGAACTCGCTGCATCGGACCGACATTCAACTGGTCGGGATTGCCGAGCCCGACCAGCAACTCGCGGCTCATTACGCCAGCCAGTACGGCCTCGACCGCAGCCTGATGTTTGCCAGTCTCGAAGATATGCTGCAAAAGACGCGGCCCCAAGCGGTCCTCGCGTACACGAGCACCTACGACCACCGGCGAGTGGTGGAAATCTGTGCCCGTCACGGTGTCCCCGTCATGATGGAAAAGCCGCTGGCTGTCAGTCTCGAGGATGCACTGGCCATCGAGAGAGCGGCTCATCTTGGCAAGATTCAAGTCCTCGTCAACTACGAGACAACCTGGTATCCCAGCAATCATGCCGCATACGACCTGGTTCATGAGAACGCTTTGGGCGATGTCCGTAAAGTGGTTGTACATGATGGTCACAGCGGGCCAAAAGAAATCGGCGTCGGCCCAGAGTTTCTCGCGTGGCTCACCGATCCGAAACTCAACGGTGGCGGCGCTCTTTTTGACTTCGGATGTTACGGCGCCGATCTGATGACCTGGCTAATGGATGGGCAGCGCCCGGAAACCGTTACTGCTGTCACGCAGCAAATAAAGCCGTCGATCTACGCGAAAGTGGACGACGAGGCAACTGTCATTCTGACTTATCCAAAGGCACAGGCCATTATCCAAGCCTCCTGGAACTGGCCATTCGACCGCAAGGACATGGAGGTTTATGGTCAGACAGGATACGTAATCACGGTGAAGCACGACGACATCCGCGTGCGGCGAGCAGGCGGCCAGGAGCAGCAACTCGCCGCAAAACCAGTTCCGGCGCCTTACAACAGCTCGCTTGCCTTGCTGCGAGCGGTCGTAATGGATGGAGCAAAGCCCGACGGCTTGTCATCGCTTGAAACGAATCTCACGGTTACGGAAATTCTGGATGCCGCGCGCCGTTCGGCAGCTTCAGGAAAAACGATTCGCCTGCCTGCTTCGCGAGAATAGCGCCGGAGAGCTAAATTCAACCGCTCCAGCACACTAGTTTTTGCCTCGCGGCTTTCTGCGTGCGCCGAAATGCATCCGGCAATCCCAACAAAAGATCGGTCGCCACAAGCGAATGCTCTCCTACTTTGTCGCGTATTACATCTCCCGCTAGCCCGTGCAGGTGCACCGCAGCCATCACCGCTGTAAAGGCACTCTTCGGGCGCTGCGCTATCATTGCCGCGGTAATGCCGGTGAGAATGTCTCCCGTGCCGCCAGTGGCCATTCCGGCATTGCCGGTTGTATTCACCCAGGCCTCTCCATCGGGACGCACTACCAGCGTGCGATGCCCTTTCAGTACCACGATAAGCTTATGCTCCCGCGCAAATTTTCTCGCTACCCCCAATCGGTCGGCTTGCACCTCCGCGATACTTATTCCCGCCAGCCGCGCCATTTCCCCGGGATGTGGCGTGATGACCAGCGTCCGTTCATCGCCATTCAGTTCGTTCGTATGGCCGTCGAACGCGTTCAAGCCATCCGCATCCACCACCATCGGAATCCGGATCTTCGCGACCAGGGTACGCACGAGCTGTGAAGTTTGCGGGTTCTGCGTAATGCCTGGGCCGATTGCGATCACGCTCTTTTTCTTTACTAACTCCTGGATCTGAGTCTCCGCGTCAGCAGAAATCGTACCCGCGTCAGTCTCCGATAACGGCTCAGTCATCAGCTCGGGATGGAATCCCGCGACCGTTGCGAGAGCCGACTTCGCCGTCGCCACGGTCGAAAGCCCTGCTCCCACCCGCAACGCCGCTACACCGGACATGGCGACCGAGCCGGCCTTTCCAAAAGATCCTCCAAGCACCAGCACGTGACCGTAACTGCCTTTATTCGAATCGGCCGCCCGGGGTGCGACAAAATCAGCGATATCTTTCGCCGTGATCACGTTCAGTTGCAGAGACGAAACAATCGCTTCATCGGGAGAACCGATCTCCGCTACAAACGTCGGTCCCGAAGTCAAGGAACCAAACACATGCGCCGGGCGCGGCGCGGTAAAAGTAACGATCGCATCCACACGCGCGATGGTTCCTGTCTGCGCGGTGGTGCTATCCGCATCGGCGCCTGACGGGATATCAACGGCAATCACCGTAGCGTCGCTAGCGTTCATGAACGCGATCGCATCCGCATAAACTCCGATCACCGAGGGTTTGAAGCCGGTGCCGAGGATTGCGTCAAGATAGAGATCCGCGGCCAGCAACGAGCGCACCCGCTCGCTATTTAATTCTTCACCGGAATGCACTTCGACCGGCCCAGCTTGTAACTTGTGAAACATGGCCGCGGCATCGCCCCGCAACTCTTTCGCGGACGCCAACAAAATCACCCGGACTTCTTTTCCTCGCTCCAGAAGCAGCCGCGCTGCCACAAAACCGTCGCCGCCATTATTCCCCTTGCCGCAAAAGGCCACAATTCGTCGTGCTGCCGAATGGTTCGACAATACATACTCAGCCATGGCCGTCCCTGCATTCTCCATTAACGTGATCGAGGGCACGCCGAAACGCTCGGTGGTGGCAAGATCAATCGTTCGCATTTCCGCGGCACTTACAATCTTCATAACTCGTTCTTTCCATTTCTTAGGCTTGCTGCCTTTGCCCAAACTATGAAGACCAACGATAAAGACCGACTATAAAACAAAAAGGCCCTCCGCGCCGTGCGGAGAGCCCGGTATTCAAGCGATCAAAATAGCCTAGGACGTGCGCTTCGACCCGGCCCCCGGCTGCAAAGCCTGAACCCGGCTGTGCTTCACGCTATAGGTGAAATACACGACCAACCCGATCACCAGCCAGATGACAAGCCGCGCCCAGTTAACCCAGCCGAGCTTGTACATCATGTAACCGTTGGAGATGACTCCGAGGATTGGGACGAGCGGAACCCACGGCGTTCGAAACGGCCGTGGTTGCTTCGGGTGCGTATAGCGCAGCACCATTACAGAGATTGACACAATCACAAACGCCAGCAGGGTACCTATGTTTACCATCTTACCGAGATCGTCGATAGGAGTCAGGCTGCCAACAACCGCCGCCAGCGTTCCCACAAGAATTGTATTTTTCCATGGAGTGCGGAATTTTGGATGGATATCCCCGAAAAATCTCTTTGGTAAGAGTCCGTCACTGGCCATGGCATAAAGGACACGCGTCTGGCCCAGCAGCATTACGAGCATAACGCTGGTGAGTCCTGCTAGAGCGCCTACCGTGATGATGTGCGATGCCGTACTTAGGCCGCGATCCAGAAATGCGCGGGCCACCGGGGCCTCGATGTTAATTTGCTGCCAGTGCACCATCCCGGTTAAAACGCCAGCCACTGCGATGTACAAGACCGTGCAGATTGCCAGCGACGCAATCATGCCGATGGGCAAATCGCGTTGGGGATTCTTGGCTTCTTGCGCGGTCGTCGAGACCGCGTCGAAACCAATATATGCGAAGAATATATACGCCGCACCCGCTCCGATTCCGGCCAAGCCATTGGGCGCGTAGGAGTGCCAGTCTGAACCCCAATTGCTGGTGTTGATGTACCGGGCACCCAGGGCAATCACGAAAAGCACAACCGACACTTTAATGACGACGATCACGGTGTTAAATTCCGCACTCTCTTTAATCCCGACTACCAAGACTGCCGTGATGAGCATGGCGATGAGGAAGGCCGGAAGGTTGAGACCCATTTCCATGCCAAACAGGTGCGGCGCGCCCAACGCTTCATGCGCCCTCTGCAACAGTTCCGGAGATTGTGTACTTATAATTGCGCTGACTCTATCCAGGAATGTTTGCGTTCCGGGCGCTAGAGAAGTGTCCGCAGCCAGCGCCATCTGTCGCGCAACAATATTCTCTGCAGTCTTCAGCGCCGTCCAGTGGTCATAAGCCAGCCAGAGGGGCATTTTGATATGAAAAATGTTCAGCAACTCGATGAAGTGGTTCGACCAGCCGGAAGACACCGCACTGGCGCCCATGGCGTATTCGAGCGTCAAGTCCCAACCGATGATCCAGGCTAGCAGTTCGCCCAGCGTGGCATACGCATATGTGTAGGCGCTGCCCGCGAGCGGAATCATGGCCGCGAATTCGGCATAGCACAATCCGGCGAATGTGCAGCCTAGTCCGGATAGGACAAACGACAAGGTCAGGCCGGGGCCGGCATAGTGTGCTCCCAGTCCCACCATTACAAAAATTCCTGCTCCGATGATGGCGCCTACACCCAGGGCGGTAAGCTGAAAAACTCCCAGTGTCCGCTTGAGGCTGTGCTCGCCCGTTTCGCGGGATTCCTCCATCAGCAGGTTGAGTGGCTTGGTCGCCAGCAGGTTTGCCATTCGTTTAGTTTCTCCTTAAGAGCTATTCAGGTACGCGCTTTACTCCGGAATTCTTTGACCACGCTAAATACACCGGAATTCCTAACAGCACCACGGCCAGCCCTGGCCACGTGAACTGCGGCTTGTAGCGCAATAGTACGACATCGATGAATAAAGCCATCGCGATATAAATCGCCGGAAGCACCGGATATCCGATCGCACGGTAAGGCCTTTCGGCATTCGGATGCGTCCTCCGCAAGACAAACAACCCCACGATCGTCAGCATATAGAAGACCAGCACCGCCACGACAATGTAATCGAGAAGTTGTCCGTAACTACCCGAGATGCACAGCACACAAGTCCAGACCATTTGCACCATCAGCGAAACCGCTGGCGTCTTGTAAGTCGGATGCAGTCTGGCGACGCTCTTGAAGAACAAGCCATCCTTCGCCATCGCATAATAGACCCGCGCACCGGAAAGAATCAGTCCGTTGTTGCATCCGAAGCTGGAAATCAGAATCGCTCCGGCCATCAGCAGTCCGCCAAGCGAGCCGAACATCTGGGTCATTACGGCGGTGCCGACGCGGTCTTCCGCGGCATACTTAATTCCCCGGCCAAGAATAGACGCCGCGCTCGCGGTTCCATCGAGCGGTAGTGCGAGAACGTAGATGAAATTGCACGCAATATAGAGCGCGATTACTACGCCAGTGCCGAGCGCAAGCGATAGTGGCAAATTCCGGCTCGGATTTTTTACTTCACCCGCGGTAAATGTGACGTTATTCCAGGCATCGGCGGAAAATAACGAACCCACCTGCGCGACCGCAAGGATCGTCAGAGTTCCCACCATCACAATCGGTCCACCCACACCCACCTGAACGGCATGCTGCGCGCCGAGTCCGGCATTTCGCCAAAAATTTGCGCCGAAATTCGCGGCCACCGCCTGCGCATTCCTTCCCAGGGCAATTCCGAATAGCGTCAGTCCGAGCAGCGCTGAAACCTTGGCCGCGGTGAAAACGTTCTGAATCAGCGCTCCGGTCTTCACCCCAAAAATATTCACCACGGAAAGGAAGATCACGAGCAAAACCGCAGCCAGATTCTGCGTATTAAGTCCAACATCCATATTGCCCAGAACCACCGGTCCCAGGCGAATCGGTGGAACCTTCCAGAGGTGGAGAATCCAATGAGTGGAAGAAATCGCCGGAAAGAAAACTCCCAGAAACTTACCGAAAGCCACGCCCACCGCCGCAATCGTCCCAGTCTGAATTACAAGGAATAAGGTCCAGCCATAAAGAAATCCCCACAACGGTCCCAGTGATTCGCGCAGGTAAACGTATTGGCCCCCAGCTCGCGGCATCATGGCGGCAAGTTCCCCATAACTGAGCGCGGCGACGATGGTCATGAACCCGGCAACCACCCAGGCGCCGATAAGCAGAGCGGGCGAGTCTACTTCGCGGGCGATCTCCGCCGAAACAATAAAGATGCCCGAGCCGATCATCGACCCCATGACCAGCATGGTGGCGCTGGTCAGGCCTAGGCCCTTGACGAGTTCTTTATCCTGATGGCTATGGATTTGCCAGTCGCTTGCAGCGGTTGGGGTTGTGGGTGTGCTCAGGGCTCCTCCGCTCGCGTACGGTCATTCCTGATAGTCCAATGACTTTACCTCAAGACGCGAAAAAATTCCTCTGCTGATTTGCGCGGCTCCCGTAACAGATCGGAAATCACGGCCAACGAATCGGCCCCGGCGTCAATCACGGAAGCTGCGTTGGCGCGCGTAATCCCTCCAATGGCGACAAGAGGCTTCTGGGTCAACTGCCGCGCCCGGCGCACTCCTTTGAGGCCCACGACCGGATCGGGTTGACCTTTGCTGGAAGTCGCAAACACTGGCCCAATGGCGAGATAGTCTGCCGAGGTGCGATCCGCCTCTAGCATCTGCTCGGGATTGTGCGTGGAAACTCCGAGCCAACGGTCGGAGCCAATGATTCTTCGCACCGACTCTGGCGAGAGATCATCCTGCCCAACGTGGACGCCATCGAATTCCGCGGACAGGCATAAATCCGCGCGGTCGTTCATGATGAGTTTTGGTACCGGTGGCGCGGACACTCCCTTCGGCA
>PLUJ01000114.1:0-11822 GCA_003165455.1 Acidobacteriaceae bacterium
TACCCTCCTTTGAAAATCTCCCGAAAACGCTGAAACGATAAGTTTGAGTGAGCGGGTTTAGGTGAATCATGACCATCGCTGAATTAAAAGAAAAAAACATTACCGAGCTGACCAAGATCGCAAGGACCTTGGAACTGCCCGGCGCCAGCGGACTCCGCAAGCAGGACCTCATCTTCAAAATCCTGCAGGCGCAGAGCGAAAAAGAAGGCCACATTTTTGCCGAAGGCGTGCTGGAAATCCTGCCTGACGGCTATGGTTTTTTGCGCTCCCCGGACTACAACTATCTGCCCGGTCCGGACGATATTTATGTGTCGCCATCGCAAATCCGCAAATTCGACCTCAAAACCGGCGACACCATCAGCGGCCAAGTGCGGCCTCCGCATGAGGGCGAAAAATACTTCGCACTGGTGAAGATCGAAGCGGTCAACTTCGAGTCGCCCGACGAAGCTCGCAACAAGATTCTGTTCGACAACCTCACGCCGCTTTATCCGCAGGAGCGAATCAAGCTCGAGACGACTCGAGAAAATGCCAGCGCGCGGGTGATGGATTTGCTGACGCCTCTTGGCAAAGGACAGCGGGGATTGATTGTTTCGCCGCCCCGGGCCGGCAAGACCATGTTGCTGCAAAACGTGGCGAACTCGATTACTACAAATCATCCCGAAGTGGTTTTGATGGTGCTGCTGATTGACGAACGTCCGGAAGAAGTAACCGACATGCAGCGATCGGTGAAGGGTGAGGTTATTTCCTCGACTTTCGACGAACCCGCGGCGCGGCACGTTCAAGTCGCCGAGATGGTGATCGAAAAGGCGAAGCGCTTGGTTGAGCACAAGCGCGACGTGGTAATCCTGCTGGATTCAATCACGCGTTTAGCTCGAGCCTACAATACGATTGTTCCGCCCTCGGGCAAAGTGCTTTCCGGCGGCGTGGATTCCAATGCATTACAGCGTCCCAAGCGGTTCTTTGGGTCGGCGCGAAATATCGAAGAAGGCGGATCGCTCACCATCATTGCTACCGCTTTGATCGACACGGGATCGCGCATGGATGATGTGATCTTTGAGGAATTCAAAGGCACGGGCAATTCGGAAATCATCCTCGAGCGCAAATTGGTGGATAAGCGGGTATTCCCGGCCATCGACATTCAGCGCTCCGGCACGCGTAAGGAGGAGTTACTGATTCCGCGCGAAGACTTGTCCCGGATCTGGGTGCTGCGCAAGGTGCTGAATCCGCTGTCCCCAGTTGAAGCCATGGAATTACTGATCGACAAGCTCAGCAAGACAAAGTCCAATGCTGAGTTCTTGTCGAATATGAGTTCGCTGTAAATCGCGGCACAAAGCATACTCAAAAGCCTCCCATTCTGGAGGCTTTTGACCGTTTAGGGCAGTTAGTTTCGGCTGTTAAGAATTGCGCGCTTTTTCCGTTGCCGTCTGGGGGGAAATTGTCCATACTCTACGGCACGGGCAGAACGTCCGCGCCTGTTTCGAGGTTCCCTTGCGAACGAAACAGATAGCTTCGACTCTTTCTCTCTTCGCGATACTTTTCGCGCTTCCCACTTACTCGCAGCAACTCCACGCACAACACACGCAGAAGGTCGACGGTAGTGCGGCACCTCCTGCAGATGTTGAAACGCGGGATCAACTTATGCGCGATATGGCGAAGAAAGCGAATCTGGAGCGGCAAGCTGCCATCAAGCATGACACCGACAAACTGGTGAAGCTGGCGGCAGAGCTGAAAGATTATGTCGATGAGTCGAACGAAAATATCCTATCCATGAACGTTTTGAAGAAGGCCGAAGAAATCGAACGGTTGGCGCACAGCGTCAAGGACAAGATGAAAGGGCCGAACTGAGAATCGCCGGTCGAATGCGCCGATTTGGGTCTAATATCGTCGCCACGCGTTAAGCAAGGAGTAAGTCGCGATGAAAAGTTCCAAAGCTCGAACCACCCTTGATCCAAACACTACTGATCGAACATTTAGCGGCCGACACCCTACCTGGAGCGAAGTCGTAGAAAGCTTTCCTGAAAAAGCACGTGCCGATATCGACAGTATCCAGGACAATCATGGCTGCTTGCCAGCAGCCGCAGTAGGACGCCTGCTCGGATCTACCTTCAAGGACATGGGCTCGCTGATGATGAGTTTGCTTCCGTTGGCGCAAAAGTATGCGGTGGTTCCAGTTTCGCATTACCAGGTTGGCGCCGTGGCTGCAGGCATGCCGATTTACGATACGGGATGGGCTAACTTGTACCTGGGCGCTAACTTCGAATTCGCCAACGCCGCGCTCAGCTTCACCGTGCATGGAGAGCAATCTGCGACCAACCACGCCTGGCTCCGTGGAGAGGCGGGCATTCAAAAGCTGGCCATCAGTGCCGCGCCCTGTGGTTATTGTCGTCAGTTCTTATATGAACTGGTGACGGCAAAGAGCTTGGCAATTTTGTTGCCCGATCCCAACGACCCCTCGTCCTACATCTCCGCTCCACTTACGGACTTCCTCCCCAGCGCTTTCGGACCGGAAGACCTGCGCATCCAAAGCGGATTAATGGATTCCACACTGGAGAATCACTATCTCGCGCTGCCCGGGGGTGAGCCTACAGATCCCGTCATCGTCGCCGCGATGGCTGCAGCATGCGCCAGCTACGCTCCTTACCCCACCGATACAGCCTTCGGATACGCGGGCGTCGCAATACAACTCAGCGACAATTCCATCTACGCCGGCAGGAATGCCGAGAATGCGGCTTACAATCCAAGCTTGTCGCCTCTTGAATCGGCACTGAGCTTTATGAACATGAGTCGGCCGTTAGGTAGCTCGGCGGCAGTAGTGCGCTGCGTGCTGGTGGAAGTGCCTACGTTGTCGAGCCAGTTTAGCGCTACGAACACCGTTCTTGCGGCCTATAGTCCGGACGTGTCTCTCGAGTATTTCGCAGCGAGCGTCGTCCTGTAGATTCGCGAAGCTTCGGAATTTGAATCAATATGCGTCGACCATGAAAAACGCCATCCGAACCAGCTTCGGATGGCGTTTGTGTGGCTTGAACAGCTTAACGATTCGACTGTCTACTTGTCGGTTCCAATCCGCATCCCGTAGAAGGAGCGGTATACGAAGAAGAACGAAACCAGGAAAAAGGCTAGAGCCAAGATATTGGTTAGCATCGGACCTTGATCCTTGGTCAGGGTCACCGCGAGTTCAACCGCAAGCAGGCCGAACAGCGTGGTGAATTTGATGACCGGATTCAACGCCACCGAAGAGGTATCTTTGAAGGGGTCTCCAACGGTGTCCCCAATCACGGTTGCGTCATGCAGGGGAGTTCCCTTCTGCTTCATCTCCACTTCGACGATTTTCTTGGCGTTATCCCAAGCGGCGCCAGCATCAGCCATGAAGATGGCTTGATAGAGGCCTGAGATGGCAATCGAGATCAGATAACCAATGAAAAAGAATGGTTCGACGAAAGCGAAGGCCAGGGTACCGAAGAAGACGGCGATGAAAATATTCAACATCCCCTTCTGCGCGTATTTGGTGCAGATGGCGACGACTGCCTTGCTATCGGCCACCGAAGCTTTCTCGACGCCCTCTAACTTGATGTTGGCTTTGATGTATTCCACCGCGCGATACGCGCCGGTGGTTACGGCCTGGGTGGACGCGCCCGTGAACCAGTAAATCATGGCGCCGCCGGTCACTAATCCGAGAAAGAATGGAGCGTGCAGCAGCGAGAGATTCTCCTTGTTGATGGTCAGCCCGTTGGTAAGGGCCATGATGATGGAGAAGATCATGGTGGTGGCACCCACCACAGCTGTACCGATGAGCACCGGCTTGGCCGTGGCCTTG
This sequence comes from Acidobacteriaceae bacterium, assembly GCA_003165455.1. Taxonomy (GTDB): domain Bacteria; phylum Acidobacteriota; class Terriglobia; order Terriglobales; family Acidobacteriaceae; genus Sulfotelmatobacter. The sequence goes on from PLUJ01000114.1 coordinate 3,815, forward strand.
AACGTGTTGCCCGCGCCGTCGTTGGCTTCGAGCAGGTACTTTGCGCGCTCGAATTGTACCGCGATGCCAAAGTCTTTTTTTAGTTCGGATTCAATGTTGGGCACGGCTTCGATGAGGGAGAGTTCATAAACCGATTGTGCGTTGTCCGTGACCGGGCCATAGGAATCGACGGCGATGGTGACGGGCCCCATGCCGAGGAATCCGAACGCCACGAGGCCAAAAGCGAATACGGCTGGAGCCAGCATGGTCTCGATATCCATACCCATCATGCTCAGTCCCAGGGTGCTGAAGTAATATGCGATTGACATGAGGAGGACCATGGATAGGCCGAGATAGTAGCAGGAAAAATTCCCGGCGACGAAGCCCGAGAGGATGCCTAAAGAAGCTCCGCCTTCTTCAGCGGAGGTGACGACTTCCTTCACGTGACGGGATTCGGTGGAGGTGAAACTTTTGACCAGCTCGGGGATGAGCGCTCCGGCGAGCGTGCCGCAGGAGATGATGACGGAGAGCTTCCACCATTGCGAGTCGTCACGGCCAAGCAGCGGAATTATGAAGTAAGAGACGAGAAATGTGAGGGCGATGGAAACGATGGATGTGAGCCACACCAGTGTGGTCAACGGCGTTTCGAAATTCATTTCGTCGGCGTTGCCGAAGCGGGCCTTGGCGAGGGCGCTGTTAAGGAAGTAAGAAAGGGTACTGGCGATGATCATCACCACGCGCATCACGAAGATCCAAACCAGCAATTGCACCTGCACCGCAGGATTCTTGACGCCCAGCAGAATGAAGGTGATCAGCGCGACGCCGGTCACACCATAGGTTTCAAAACCATCCGCCGAGGGACCAACCGAGTCTCCGGCATTGTCTCCCGTGCAATCGGCAATCACGCCGGGGTTGCGGGCATCGTCTTCTTTAATCTTGAAGACGATCTTCATCAAGTCGGAGCCGATATCGGCGATCTTGGTAAAGATGCCGCCCGCAATACGAAGTGCAGCCGCCCCTAATGACTCTCCGATGGCGAATCCGATGAAGCACGGGCCTGCGTAATCGCCCGGAATGAAGAGCAGGATAATGAGCATAATCAGCAACTCCACGCTAATCAGCATCATGCCAATGCTCATACCGGCTTCGAGCGGAATCTGATAGACGGGAAACGGCTTTCCCGGCAGCGACGCAAACGCGGTTCGCGAGTTGGCGAACGTGTTTACGCGAATTCCGAACCAGGCAACTCCGTAGCTGCCGGCAATTCCAACCAGACTGAAGGCGAGGATGATGACGACGCGCATGGCTTCCATGTGCTCGAGCACGCCGAAGTAAAGCAAAATGACGACCGCAATAAACGCCCACAGTAGAAGGATGAAACGGCCCTGCGTAACGAGATAGGTCTTACAAGTTTCATAGATCAGTTCGGAGATCTCGCGCATGGAGCGATGGACCGGAAGGTTCTTGAGGCGCGTGTATATGACCATACCGAAGCCCAGGCCGAAGATGCAGAACAGGATTCCGACCATCAACAGACGGTGGCCGTCGATGGCGCCGTTCAGAAAGCTGACCGAGGAAAGATCGGGAAGTTTCAGCGAAGCTTCGCCGCCAGCGGTTTCGCCGCCAGGTTGTGCGAAAGCCGCGGCAGCGCCGACGGTAAGCAGCGTAGCCAGGGCGAGAGTTTTTTTCAGGAAGGCGGCGATCCCGCAGCGTCCTCGAAACGCAGCAATGGCGAGCCAGTTGCGCATAATAAGTCCTCCAAAAATGAATCGGAATTCAGGATTTTTTAAAACGTGTTTAGATACAGCCTCCATCGAATCATTCCCCACCCGCGCATTGTGATGCGGCTCAGGGGTACGTCGCTGGAATCCGAACACGCTTCCACCGCAAAACCACAACGGAGTGTTGGAGTTTGGCCGCGTCGGAGTTTGCGCCTGTCGAATGAAGCCTAAGCTTTGGCTCCAAAGCGAGTTACGCAAAACGGGCATTTATAACATGTTACGAATGCGAGGGTCAATCAAGGGTCCGGGGTAGTGTAGGTCCAGGAAGCAACGCGCCGGCAGGATCCTCCACGCGCCAAAGACAAACGCTTCAAGTGCCGGCAGGATCATTTCGCGGGAAACTTTAAGTCTCTCCGGTGCTAAGATCGTTGATGGGCGCGGGATTTAAGTTGTTGGGTACTTTAGTCTCCGTTGCAATTCCTTCGGCAGCGGAATAAACTCCTCGGGCGCTTTCGCGGTTCCAAAACCGCCTTACTTTATCGGCAGAGTCAATATAGAGGAGGACATAGTGAAAAGAACGCTTTTCGCAGTTGCGTTAGCGACCACCCTCACCCTCTCTGCAGCGGCGGAGCAGGCAAAAAAGCCGGCTACTTCGGTGCATCATGCGGGCAATCCAGCGGCGAGCAATGAATTGAAAGATGCTGTATCGCCAACTCCACCAACCCTGTGTAAGCCGTGCGCATTTTATGGCGGCGATCTCGACCCTAGCGATCCCAATGCAGCCGGTCTTTCGGATGAGAATACCTTCTACGTCCCGGGCAGTAGCACCTACACCGCAGTGGACATCCCGACCGGCTCTTCCGTTGTGGTTCAGGGTCTTCTGGTCAATGTACAGGCATCGGCTGCCTTCGATCCGCAGACGGCCAGCTATGACATTCGCACCGGCATCTCGGAAGGCAACGGCGGCACAAGTCTCGCTTCCGGTACCGCGAATGCCAAAGTTGTGGCCACGGGACGCACCTTCAATGGCGCTTACGAGTACACCATCGCTGTCGACGTTCCCAAAATTTTGCTCACTTCGGGGGAGTACTGGTTCAACGTCACCCCGACCTGCATGAACACGCTGGATGGCAGCTGCTATGTCTTCCGGCAGTTTGAATCCAACACCACGGCGGGAGGCGCCAATAATGTGCGCGGCCTCTTACAGCCCGCCCACGCGGAGTATTTGAACTCGGCCCTCTACGGAGCCGACTTTAACAATTGGTGCGATTCGCAGTTCGGGCTCAACTCGATTCAATGCAGCCGGGCCTCGTTCGGTGTGATCGGAGTAATCCAATGAAAAAGACCCTGTTCGCAGCAACCTTAGTAGCGGCCCTCTCCATCACGTCGATGGCGGCAAAACAGAAACCCGCGGTTTCGCAACATCTTGCTGGCAGTGATGAAGCAACTGTACTCGATCCCTCGAAGGGAATTCCTCCGCCACTGTGCAATCCATGCTTATTCTATGGCGGAGACGTAAATCCTGCGGACCCGAATGCAGCCGGAACGTCGGATGAGAACACACTCTATGTGCCCGGCAGTCCCACCTATGCCGCTTACGAGGTTCCGAGCGGAATCAGCGTCAAGGTCACTGGAATTCTTTTCAATGTCCAGGCCTCCGCTAATTTCGACCCCGTTACCGCCTCTTATGATGTCCGTACCGGCGTTTCCGAAGGTAATGGTGGAACGAGCATTGCTTCCGGCACCGGCAATATAACCGTGCAGGCCACAGGACGCACCTTTAACACTCTGAACGAGTACACCCTGTTCGTATCCTTGGCTCAACCGCTTGACCTGAGCGAAGGCGAATACTGGTTCAACCTGACTCCCAATTGCACCAATGGAGCGGTCGACGGAAGTTGCTATCTGGGCCAAATGTTCTTCTCGAACACGACACAGGATACCAACGGCGTCCATCCTTTGGCGCAGCCCAACGCCCAGATGTATTTGAACTCGGCATTCTTCGGGTTCACCTGGACCAACTGGTGCAACTCAGCACTGGGCTTCAACGCCGCCCAGTGCAGGGCTGGGTCCTACGGTTTGATCGGCGTGGGCAAGAAGGACTAGCCTCACCCAATCCGTTCGTAATACTCGGAGCCGAGGGGAAACCCCCTCTCGGCTTCCTCACTTTCTGCCGCCTTCTCGAAGATTCCTTCCAACCACTAAGTCCAATAAGTGCGATCCAGAGATCGATACTGGATGGCCTCGGCGATATGCTTGGGCTCGATCTGCGGCACGTCTTCGATATCTGCAATGGTCCGCGCCACTTTGAGAATGCGATCGTGCGCTCGGGCGCTCAATCCCTGTTGCGTCATGGCTCGCTCCAGCAGACGCACGCAGTCCGCGGAAAGTTCGCAGAATACGCGAATGTGGCGGGATGCCATCTGCGCATTGCAATAAAGTTTTTCGCGCGTAGAAGCGAAGCGTTCCAATTGTTTTTTTCGCGTGCGGATCNNTGTGAATGTCGATGCGATCCATCAGAGGTCCCGAAATCTTCGAGATGTAGCGCTGAATCATGGGAGTCGTGCACTGGCACTCGCGACTGCGATCGTTGCGAAAGCCACAAGGACAAGGGTTCATGGCCGCGGCAAGCATAAAGCGCGCCGGAAACATTAGAGACATGGCGGCGCGGGAGATGGTGACCGTGCCATCCTCCAACGGCTGCCGCAAAACTTCCAGGACATTTCGAGGAAACTCCGGCAACTCGTCCAGAAATAGCAGCCCGTTATGCGAAAGCGAAACCTCCCCTGGCCGTGGAATGGCTCCTCCGCCGATCAAGCCGGCATCTGAAATGGTGTGATGGGGAGAGCGATAGGGCCGCTTGCCGACCAATCCGCTGCCTTGGTCCAGAACACCCGCTACGCTATGAATCTTCGTTGTCTCCAATGCTTCCTCGAAAGTGAGTGGAGGAAGAATGGTAGGCATACGCTTGGCGAGCATGGTTTTGCCAGAGCCCGGCGGACCAATCATCAGGATGTTGTGCCCTCCCGCGCAAGCGATCTCAATGGCTCGCTTAGCGGTCTGCTGGCCGCGAACATCCTTGAAGTCGACCAGAAACTCTTGTGACTCTCGTAGGAGCGCGTCCCCATCGGCCTTTACCGGCGCGATGCCATTGCCGGAGTTTACGAATTGGATAACGTCCAACAAAGAGCGAACCGGGTAAACATCCACGCCGCTGACCATGGCGGCTTCGCGGGCGTTTGCTTCGGGAACGACGAGCCGCGAAATCTTCCGCATGCGAGCCTCGATCGCAATCGGCAATGTTCCGCGGATCCCTCGAACCCCGCCGTCCAGCGATAACTCACCTACAAACAGGCAGTCGTCAATTTCTTTTCGTGTAAGACCACCATAGGCGCCGACGATACCAAGGGCCATCGGTAGGTCAAAGCCCGAGCCCTCCTTTTTGATATCAGCCGGAGCCAGGTTAATCGTGATGTGAGTGGGGGGGATGTCATAGCCACAATTCTTCAGAGCTGCGCGCACCCGGTCCCGACTCTCCCGCACAGCCGCGTCCGGCAGGCCGACGGTGTGGAAGTGATCCTGATCGGTCTTGATTCCCGAGCAGTCGACTTCCACTTGAATGATATTGGCGTCGATACCATACACCGCCGCGCTGAGAGTCTTGTAAAGCATTGAAGATGCAAGCAGTGCAGGACCAGAAAGCGCTCATGGCAGATGCGCACGCGAAGGCCCGGGTCGGGAACTACTGAGCGTAAGCGTCGGCGTATGTTCCCGGCTGTGACAGATGTCACAAGGATGGGCGCGGCATGTGAGGAAAACTTTCAGGTTTTCATGCTCGTGAACCTACTTCTCCAACAACACCAGTTGTTCCGCCCTGCGATTGGGCATTAGGATAGTCGCACCAGTATTCGTTCCCTTTACAGCGGAGAATCCGCGATTTCCATGAGTCAGGCCCCTTCACCCGCACCGCGCCCTGCACGTGCTCCACACAGGTTGGACCATGAAGAATCGCAGCTTTGGCGGTGGATCCTCCTGTTCATGGTCCTATTGGCGGCGGGCTTTGCCGCGCTTGCCTGGGAACGGCTGGAAACTTTGCCTTATCACCTGGGCCCGTTAGCGCTTGGGGTCTTGGTTCTCTCTGTTCTTCTTGCGGTATACGCCTATGGGCGGCGGAAGGAAGTGGTTGAACTCAAACTGCTGCTGCAGGATTTGCAGGAACATGTGGGAGCGGCGCCGTCCGAAGATCAACTCGATCAACTCAACGATCTAATTGCGCGTTCGCAGCGCAGCTTCAAGGAATTGATCGATTCACTCGAAGATGCAGCCTGCGCCGTATCTCTGGACGGTACCGTCCGCACCGTGAACAAAACCGTCAGCGAGCTCGTGGCCCTCCCTTATACCGCAATCGTCGGACAGAAGGTTTTCGACTTTCTGGAAGAACCCAGCCGTTCCGCCCTGGAAACCGGACTTGCCCGTTTTTTAGAAAGACGACATTGGGCCGGCACGGTGACCGTCCGCTTGAAGAACAATTCCCGCAGGCTCTATTTCGACTGCGTGCTCAATGCCATCCTCAAGAGTGGCGACGTGGTGGGCGTGAGCCTTCTAGGCCGTGACGTAACCGGCCAACACGAGAAGGAACTTCGCTTCACGGAACTCTTCGAAACCCTGCAAGAAGGCGCATACTTTAGTACGCCCGAAGGTAGGCTGCTCGATGCAAATCCAGCACTGGTGAGCATTCTCGGATACTCCAGCAAAGCAGAGTTACTGGAACTTGATCCGGAAAAGCTGAACTTCGATACCTCGCAGCCACCTGCGCTCGGGCGGGGGCCGGACGATCGCGGAGCAGTGCGTGCAAGAGAGATCACGCTTCGCAGAAAAGATGGCGCGCCGGCCGTGTTCCTGGAGTCATCGCGCGCTGTCTGGGACGATTCCGGAAATTTGATCCGCTACCAGGGAACGCTGGTCGACGTCACAGAAAGGCGAAAGCTCGAACGGCAGTTACTGCAGCAGGAGGAATTTCGCCGGAGTCTGCTCGAAAGCTTTCCTGACCTCATTCTGGTTTTCGATCTGGAGGAGCGCTACACCTTTGTCAGTTCGCGGGTGCGCGACTTGCTTGGGTACCACTCCGACGATCTATTGGGCAAGAGATTATCCGATTCGCAGCCGCATTCCCCGGAACTGGTTGCGCTATATCATGAGGTCGCCGGTGGAAACAGATTCGGATCGGCGGAATACAGCGTCCGGCATCGCGATGGCGGCGTCAGTACGATGCGGGCCTCTNNTCCGCCAGCCAGTTCTTCGACGCGGATTCGAAGCTTGCGGGTGTGATCGTTTCTGTACGCGATATTTCCACGGAAAAAAAGTTCGAGCGACAGGTGGTGCAGAGCGAACGGTTGGCTGCGATGGGCGCAATGATCGGAGGAGTGGCTCACGAACTCAACAATCCCCTTACCAGCATTTTAGGCGTGAGTGAATTGTTGCAGGACAGCCAAACCACGGACGCGGCGCGAAAACAGATTGTCATCCTGCAACAACAGGCACGCCGCGCTGCCGAAATCGTTCATAACCTTACTTACTTCGCAACCCCTCCCACTCCTGGCAAGGCGCGAGTCCAATTAGCGGATATCGTGGAGCGCACGCTCAATCTGCATGCTTACTCATTACGCAAGAACAGCATCACTGTAGATTTTGTTCGCGAACCAGGCTTGCCGTACGTTCTGGGCGATCCGCACCAGCTCATGCAGATATTTCTGAACCTAATCATGAATGCGGAACAAGCAATTCGCGAAGCGCGCGACCGAGGAACACTGCGGATCAGGCTTGGACAGAATGGGCAGGGAGTGTGGGCGAGCTTTTTGGACGATGGTCCTGGAATCCGGCCAGAAATCTTATCTAATATTTTCGACCCCTTTTACACCACGAAGCGGCCTGGAAGAGGAACTGGCTTGGGGCTGAGCATCTGCAAATCGGTAGTGAAGGAACACAGCGGCGCGATTGAAGCCGCCAATGTACCCGGTGGCGGAGCGGTATTCACCGTGACCCTGCCCGCAGCCGCTCCGTCGAGCTAGCCGCTCGTACTCAATTCCTTTCGACTGCCATGGCGACGGCGTTCCCACCACCCAGACACAGTGCCGCGATTCCCCGCTTCACGTCGCGGCGAGCCATCTCGTAAATAAGAGTCACCAGAACGCGCGCTCCGCTGGCGCCAATCGGGTGCCCAATGGCGACAGCCCCACCATTCACATTCACCTTATTCGGATCCAGACCCAGTTCCCGCATTACCCCAAGCGCCTGCACTGAGAAGGCTT
>PLUJ01000114.1:11926-12125 GCA_003165455.1 Acidobacteriaceae bacterium
GCGCCATCGTTCACTCCAGGAGCGTTGCCGGCAGTCACGGTGCCTTCTTTCTTGAACGCAGGCTTCAATGCGCGAAGCGTTTCCACCGTTGTATCTTCGCGGGGGCCTTCGTCTCTGTCGAATACGGTCGGCGCTGCGCCTTTCTTTTTCGCGGGAATCTCCACGGGAACAATCTGTGACTTGAAGCGGCACTCCTTCA
>PLUJ01000147.1 GCA_003165455.1 Acidobacteriaceae bacterium
GACTTCAGTCGTGCCGTAAAGCGACCGTCGTAAGTTTGGCTTTAGCCTCTGCGGGCGTGCGTGGGTTTGGGCGGCCCAGGTGTTTTGCAATGCGCAGCGTGTTTGGGTGGCGCAGCGGTTCACCGCTGCGATAAGCCGCCTTGAAAGGGCGCGGCTTCAGCCGCTGAGGGGCGCCCGCCAAATTAGATTTTTTCGCACCGCTGAGTCGTGCCGTAAAGCAACGGGCGTGGAATGCTCCTTGCCGATGCCCCATCCTTGCCGCATTCTTTGCGGCAAGGATGAGGATTTTGATACACGACTTATTGCTTGTCGTACACCGCGGTGTAGCTGATTTTTTTCCCGTCGGCGCTGCTTCCGCTGGCCTTCACGGTGCGGCTCTTGCCATCCGGAGCGATGACGATGGTTCCGCTCAATATAACCTTGTCGCCATGCTTGACCGCGAATTTCAGAGTCCGGGCATTCACCTGCATATAGGAGCGCGTGCTTTGGTTTGAGTCGCCGGTCACGGGATAGTCTTTGCCGTCGAACTTTCCGGTCCACTCCGTGTGGGATGGTTTACCGTCAAAGCTGGTGCCGTCAATTGTTACTTTCACACTGTCACCGGCAGCCTCATACACCACCATGGTGCTCTTGGGCGAGCCCGCACTGAACTTCGACTTGGCTTCATCCAGTTTCCACGACCCTGAGGTCATGCTTGTTTGCTGGGCCAGGCCCGCGAGCGCTCCAAAAAAACACAACCCCAAGGTTACGGCGATCATCCGTACGGCGATCATTCTTTTTTCCATACTGCCTCCTGAGTGAGATAGGTTAACGGCGAACCATTCTATTCCCGCAACAATTATTTAGCGACGGCCGCACGCGGCATCGAGGTAACCCATGTGGCGCGGGACTCTCGACTCGACATATACCACAGAGTAAGAGATGCGTTTAAAATTCCCTCCGCACAAAAAACCTCAGCCTCGAAGCAAGTGATTGACGCGACGGGGTGCGCTTAGGACCTGCAAACAATATGAATGTAACCCCTCCCCCCACACATGAATCAGACCTCCGGATCGGCCAGAAATCCCTAAAATGAACGTACCATAAAACATACAAACAAAAATTGTACCGTCTACTTTAGACCCCAATTCCAGCTCCCAAACCCCCTCGAAAGTAGACACCCGTTCCACAGCCTAACCCGTTGAATCCACTACAGCGTCAAACCGCCCACACCTGAAATCAACACCTTGCGCCCAAACTTTTCGGACAATTCATAGTGTTCCCGCAGGAACATTGCTGCGATTTGGCACGCTCCAAATCACGCGCTCCATGCTGCCTTATAATCACTCCAAGAATGACCTCCCATTTAGTCGCCGCGAGCACTACCTACGAGCCAGTGATTGGCCTCGAAGTGCACATCCAACTTCTTACGGCAACAAAAATCTTTTGCTCTTGCTCCACGCAATTTGGCGCGCCGCCTAATACGAATGTATGTCCCGTGTGCCTGGGCTTGCCCGGCGCGTTGCCCGTGTTGAATCGTAAAGCGGTCGAGTTTGCCACGCGGGCTGCGATGGCGCTGAATTGCCGCATCAATCAGACATCGATTTTCGCGCGCAAGAATTATTTCTATCCCGACCTGCCCAAGGGCTANNAGATTTCGCAATACGACAAGCCTCTCGCCGAGCATGGCTTCATTGATCTGGCGAGCAAGAAGAAGATCGGCATCACGCGCGTGCATCTCGAAGAGGACGCTGGAAAGAGCCTGCACGAAGGCTTTCCCGACTCAGACCGGAAAACTGCCATCGATCTCAATCGCACCGGCGTGCCGCTCATCGAAATCGTAAGCGAACCGGATATCGCCACGCCTGATGAGGCCTACGAATATCTCACGCGATTAAAAGAGATCATCCTCTATACGGGTGTGAGCGATTGCAACATGGAAGAGGGTTCGCTGCGCTGTGATGCCAACGTCAGCGTGCGCCCGCGCGGCCAAAAAGAATTTGGAACGAAAGCGGAAATTAAGAATGTGAATTCGTTTCGCTTTATTCGCGAAGCTCTCGTCTACGAGATCGCCCGCCAGATCGAGGTTCTCGACTCGGGCGGCAAAATAGTTCAGGAGACGCGGCTCTACAATTCACACGAAGGCAAGACCTACAGCATGCGCTCGAAAGAGGAGGCGCACGATTATCGCTATTTTCCCGAGCCCGATTTGCAGCCATTAGTTGTGGATGAGAAATGGAAAGCGGAGATCACGGAAACTTTGCCAGAACTGCCCGAGGGGCGACGGGCGCGGCTGGTGAAGGATTATGCGATTACGGAATACGATGCGCAGGTTCTGACCGTTTCGAAGTTTCTGGCAGATCAGTTTGAATCAGCCGCGCTGGCGGCGAAGAATCCCAAGCGGGTCGCGAACTTAGTACAAGGGGAATTGCTGGGCCGGCTCAAAGCGAAAGGTCTGGAGATCGAGTATTCTCCGATCTCGATGCGAGGAGTTGCTGCGTCGGCCGATTTGGTGGAGGCCGGCACGATCTCCGGAAAGATGTTGAAGGATCTGTACGACTTATGTTTCGAACGCAGCAAAGATTTTCCGGCGGTTTATGAAGAGGAAGGCCGGCCGCAGCAGTCGAGCGATACGTCTGCGCTGGAGAAGATCGTGGATGAGGTTATTGCGGCGAATCCCAGGCAACTCGAGCAATATCGCGCGGGGAAGAAGACGATGCTCGGATTCTTTGTGGGACAGGTGATGAAGGCGTCCAAAGGACAGGCCAATCCACAAGTGGTGAATGAAATATTGAATAAGAAGCTGGAGTAACGGCTTTCGAGATGGCGAAGTAAAAGTCAGAAGCTTTAAACACAGGGGACACAGAGGGGCACAGAGGATATCGGCGGGGGATAAACGGTGGACTTTTGCCGCACTATGCTCGTTTCCCCAGCGGCTGAAGCCGCCCTTTTAAGAGCGGCCTTTACGCCACCCAAACCCGCTGCACCGCCGAAACCCGTTACGAGTCCAAACCCGCCACTCATCCACGCTTGCTCCGCCTCAATGTGACTGAAGTACCATGTGTGCGAGTGACTTTCGCAATCTGATTTCCCGCTTCTTCTGGCTGTAACTTGGCTGGTGAGCCGGTGCGTTTCGGCTGACCGTTTGAGATCTCTCATGAAAATTAAGCTGGATCGCATCATCAGCATTGCGACACTTGTGGCTTCGGTCGGAGCCATCTTTTTGGTACTGAAAAAGCCTGCGCCGGTAGCGCCGCCGCAGACTCCGGCATCGATTGCCGCTCACGCGCAATTGTTCGATCAAAAGATGGAGCAGTTTGAGCAGGCCACGCAAGCCTCGCAACCCGCGCCGTCTTCTGGTGGAAGTTATCAGGGGGCAGAGTCGCAGCCGGCTTCTTCCGCGCCTCAACCGAAAGCCGAGGTACACCTGAACTCCGACGAAGTGGGCGCAGCTCTGGCGCAGTCACTCGGAAACGCCGGGGCGGGCGCGATGGGAGCTCTGGGAAACGGGGAACTCACGCCGGATACGAATCTGGGCTCGGGACAGCCGACGATCAAAGATCAGCAAGTAAGCTTTGAAGGCGATGTGGTGCATGGGCAATTTCTGACGGAAGTTGGCGGGAAAGACGTGTGGGTCACGGTCTCCGGCCATCTGGGCTCGGCAAATGGACACGCTACTTTTGATCCCACGGAATTCAAGGTGGGCGATTTGAATGTGCCGGTTTCTCTGGTGAATCCCGCGTTGCAGAAGAAGCTGGCCGAACAGGCTGATCGCACGAAGTTGCCGGATAACGTGGGCGACATGAAAGTGCAGAACGGCGAGCTGGTAATGCAGTCGAAGTAGTGGCCCTTCAGCGGCTAAAGCCGGGGTGGCTTGCAGTGTTTACGGCACGACTAAAGTCGTGCCCTTCCCGAAGTTTGCTCTTACCTCAGCGGCTAAAGCCGCGCCCTTTCAAAGACTAATTTGTCGATCTCCGGCCCTTCAAAGACTCTACTCGATCGCTTGAAGGACACCTTATCTAAACGCTCTGCGGCCTTTCTAGAGCCTAGCCAGCAACCGCGGGGAGTTTGTTGGTGGCGGCTACGTTGGCGTACCAGCGTCCCGATTCTTTGAGGGTGCGCTGCTGGGTTTTGAAATCGATGTAGGTCAAGCCAAAGCGCTGGCTGAAGCCTTCCGACCACTCAAAATTGTCCATCAGACTCCAGGCGTGATAGCCGCGCACGTCCGCGCCTTCGGCCATGGCTTGCGCCAGTGCTTGCAGGTATTGCCTGTGATATGCGATACGGCTCNNGGGCGGTTGTAGTCGCGAGTAATACGCATAACCATGCCATAGAGTGCCTTGGGCCAGACTTCCCATCCCATGCTGGTTTTGGGGCCCTGCTCGCCGCCTGTCATCTTTACTGGAAACAACCAATTCTCTGCATTCGAAATCCGTTCGAGGGCGCCGGGCGCCGACGCGATGGTGCGGTAGTAAAGATTGATGCCGATGAAATCCAGACTAGCGCGCATCTGCTCCACATCGCCGGTCTTGATTTTCATGATGGTTTCCGGCAGGAAGGTGAACGCATCGGGATATCTCCCATGCAGGGCGGGTTCCAGGAACCACAAATTGGTGATGGCGTGAGCGCGCTCGGCGGCAAGTTTGTCTTCTTCGGAATTGGTGGCCGGCTCACAGGGCGACATGCTCAGGGCTGTTCCCACTCGCGCGGCGGGACAAGCGGCTTTTAAGGCGCGAAACCCGATGCCCTGCGCCAGGTTTACAGTGTGCGTGGCGCGAAGAAAATCGACAATACTCTTACTTCCAGGCGCAAGTTCGCCTTGCAGATAACCTCTGTAGGTGAAGGCGGCGGGCTCGTTGAAGAGCATCCAGTTGGAAACGCGATCGCCCAGAGCGCGCCCCATCCTTTCCGCGTAATCGGCAAAGCGAGAAGCGGTATCGCGATTGGGCCAACCGCCTTGATCTTCGAGAGTCTGCGGCAAATCCCAATGGTAAAGCGTGACGAATGGCCTGATCCGGGATTCCAGCAACGCGTCCACGATGCGGCTGTAATAATCGATGCCTTTAGAGTTCACAGTTCCGGAGCCAGAAGGCTGGACTCGCGGCCATGAGATCGAAAAGCGGTAGCTGTTCAGGTTCATCGTCCGCATGAGCGCGATGTCCTCGCGCCAGCGATTGTAGGAATCGCAAGCTATGTCGCCGGTGTCGCCGTTCTTGATTTTGCCGGGAGTGTGGGTGAAGCGGTCCCAGATGGACTCGCCCTTGCCATCTGCGTTCCAGCCGCCTTCAATCTGATAGGCGGCGGTGGAGGTGCCCCAGAAGAAATGTTTTGGAAAAGAGACTTCGGAAGATGAATCGAACTGCGGAGCGTGACCGCTGGACATTGGCGCGGAGTTGGCAGTGCGCGCCGCGTTCGAGACGGTGCAGGCGGAGAACACTCCAGCGGGCAGCGCGGCGGCCAGGCTCACGCCTAAGGCGGAGTGCGCGAATTGACGGCGTGTCATTCCTGGCAAAGCAATCGGCAAGGTAGAACCTGGGCTCTTGAATCTTGAAATCGGAGTCTTTGGATCGTTATTCGCTCGGCCAGTCATTTTAAATCGTATGGCCCGAACATGCAGCCATGGACAATTCGGAGCAAGGTCAAAATCTTTAACACGAGTAACGCATGGATATCACAGAGGGGCAGGGCCGAAGATTATTTGCGGGTGATTCGCCGATTGCGAGAACCCTCAAGGGATCAATTTCGATTGCCAAGCGGATATTGAAGGGTCACAATCATCGGCATGATTGGGACAGGGACAGGGACAGAAGCAGAATCCAGCGAAGAGCCTTCCAGCGCTCAGACTGCCGTTCATGCAGTGGGGCCGCAATTGGCGTCACACCACAAGACAGCGCATTCCAGGATCGTTCCCGAGGAGTTCTTCCGCTGGCGCGGGGGAGAGATCACCCGGCTGGAGGCGTTTTGCGATGTAGTGTTTGGCTTTGCCATCACGCTATTGGTGGTTTCGCTGGAAGTTCCGCATACTTATGCGGAACTGATGGCAGATATGCGGGGCTTTTTGCCATTTGCGGCGTGCTTTGCGCAACTGGCGATGATCTGGCGGACGCACTATCGATTCTCCCGGCGCTATGGACTGGAGGATCCTTACACGGTCTTTCTGAATGTGGTTTTGCTGTTTCTGGTGCTCTTCTATGTGTATCCGCTAAAGTTTGTTTTTACGTTGCTGTTCTCCGAACTCACAGGGGCGGGGACCGTGGATTTAGGGTGGCATGAGGGATCGGTGCTGATGCGAATTTACGCGGCGGGATTCGCTTCTGTATTCCTGCTGTTTGCGCTGTTATACGGTCACGCCTACCGGTTGCGCAAAGATCTTGAATTGAATCCGGTGGAAGTGCTTGAGACGCGGTCTGCGATCCGGGAAAACGCGATACTGGTATTGATCGGCGTGACCTCATTTCTGATCGCCTTGAAGTATCCCGGTTGGGCAGGTTGGACTTATATAGCGATTGGACCCTTGCTCTGGATCCACGGGGCAGTGTTCGGAAAACGTACTCGTCTGCTCGCGGAAAAGCTCTTTCCCCAAGGGTAATTTGGTCCTTCCATGCCGCGCCAGCCAGTGACGAGCCTGCTATCATCGATAACGAGTGCGGTAAGAATATGGAAGATGAAGAAGAAATTCCTTACATTTCCGGATCAGGAGAAGGACTTATGGAAGAGGCGGCAACGCAGCATGGGAGCGCGCGGCGGAACGAGGATATCGCGCTCGATTTGATGAAATTTGTGGCAATGACCACGGGATATGGGCGGACGACGTCTTCGGGGGTAGGGTTTCAGGGAAGCGGTTCGGCATCGAAGCCGGATGAATACGCGGCTCAACTTTTGGAGTTATACGGCAAGTGCCGGGCGGTGGTAGAAGGGAAGAAGTAGGGAGAGCGCGCCGAGTTCCGATCGAGGTTTTGACAGCACTGCACGCAAAGTGGCTTACTGCTATCGAAAAAAGACCGCGCTTGAACAGCCGCGGTCTTCATTGTCTTTATTCTAATTTCTGATTGGCAGACGCCGCCGAAGTCTAGCGGCGACCTTTTTTCTTAGCCGTTTTCTTAGCCGTTTTCTTAGCAGCTTTTTTGGCGGCTTTCTTGGGAGCCTGCTTTTTCGCCGGCTTTCGGGTGGCCTTCTTTTTTGCTGGAGGCGCCTTTTTTCTGGCCGGAGCTTTCTTAGCAGGCGCCTTTTTGGCGGGTGCCTTTTTCGCCGGCGTCTTTTTCTTGGCAGCGGGCGGCTTGGGAGCGGCCGGCTTGGGAGTTCCGCCACTGGGAGCGGCTGGTTTGGGTCTGGGCGGCGCCGGCGGAGGAGCGGATGGCAAAGCCGGTTCGCTCATATCGGTTTCGGGCGCGCCAGATTCTTCCTCCTCCTCTTCTTCCTCTTCNNGTGGGATCGTAGAACGTCATTGCTCCTCCTGATCTGATTTTCGCGGTCCATCGCATCAAAGCGAAGGCTGCCGGGCACTATAAATTAAAAGTCCATGAGAACATTTGCTCGAACGGCGCGCGATTATAGCATGACATTTGGTGCACAGTGCAAGGGCCAAAATCACAATACGGCCCTATCATCCTGTTATCACAGGGTGCGGCGGAATGGAAGAAGATTCGACAGAGGGCGCGAGGAATTTCGATGAAGTGTTCCGGTTCCAGTGAGGTGCAAAATAGAAACGGGAGCCGTTTTGGCTCCCGTTCATGCAACCAGAAGTTAAGAAGTCCGGCTACTGCAGGCGGTCCGCGAGTCCAGGGATTGTCTTGAGCAAGTCGTTATAGATGACCATGACGGTGAACAGGATGAGGAACACGAATGCGGCCTGGTAGACGCGTTCCTTAATGCGCAGATTGATGTCATGGCCCATTAGGGTTTCGATGAGCAGGAAGAAAATAACGCCACCATCGAGGATGGGGATGGGCAGCAGATTAAAGATGCCGAGGTTGAGGCTGATGCCTGCGGTCAACTCCATCAGCGGGGTCCAGCCCTTTTGCTGGGCCGCATAGCCGGCGTCCTGCGCGATACCGATTGGGCCGGAAACCATGCGAGGTGAAACCTTACCTTGCACCAGCTTCTTGGCCAGCTCCAGAATGAGCAACGAGTATTTTCGGTTTTGCTCCAGCGAGAGGCGCAGTGCCTGGGCGAAGGGTAAAGTGGTCACCTTCATGCTGCTTTTGTTGAGAAATCCCAGCCGGTATTTCTGCTCTTTCGGGTCTTCGGTCTTGGAGAGCACGGGGCTCAGGTGAAAAGCTAAGGTCTGGCTGCCGCGGACCACAGTGATGTCGACGGGATTGTCCTTGGTTTGCTGGAGCCGATCGATCATAGCTTCGATGGAATGCAGCGGCTGTCCATCGAGGGCGATAATGTGGTCGCCCTCTTTTATGCCAGCCTTGGCAGCGGGTGTATCGGGCTCAACTTGGTCGACGGTTACTGGGTCCTCGGGATACCATCCGGCGGAACCTACCTCAGACGTGGTCACGGGCTGGGGCACGATGGTTTTCTGGAAGGTCTGGTCTCCGCGCTGGACCGTGACGGTGAGAGGCTGGTTGGCACTGAGCCAGACCCGAGGCTGCAGTTGTTCCCAGGTTGGGTTCTTGATGCCGTCGACCTCCACGACCCGATCGCCTGGCTGCAAGCCGGCGCGAGCCGCGGCGGAGTCGTGCTTCACTCCTTGAATGACCGCCGGCTGGTCGAGAAAAACAGGATATTCGTAGTGCACCATGTACACCGTGGTGAGCAGGACGATGGCCAGCAGAATATTCATCGTCGGACCGGCAATCGCGATCAGGAAGCGGTGCCAGCGGGAGTGCGACATGAACTCGGCCGGATCGCCGGTGCGCTCGTCCATGGGATTCTCGCCGCTCATCTTCACGTAGCCGCCGAGAGGAATCGCGCTGATGCGGTAATCCGTGTCTCCCTTGCGGAAGCCCAGCAGGCGCTTGCCGAACCCAATGGAGAAAACTTCAACCCGGACCCCCAGCAGCTTGGCCACCGCATAGTGGCCGAACTCGTGGATTAGGATCATGAACCCCAGGACGA
>PLUJ01000246.1:0-9548 GCA_003165455.1 Acidobacteriaceae bacterium
ACCGCAATCTTGGATTGCTCAACTTGGTACCCCGATCCCTGCGGATCGTCCTCCGGCTCCATAAAACTGGTAAGCCGCTGCTTCTGGTAAGACTTCAAAACGTGCACCCGGGGAGTGAAGAATACCGCTCCCACGCCCACAGCCGCCAGCAGCACGACCAACAGCCCCTGCTTCCACTGCAGTCCGCCCAGAAATACTCCCATCACTGCAATCGGCACATAAGTCAGGGCCGTCCCAAGATCGGGTTGCGCCAGCACCATCAGCATTGGAATACCGACAATGGCCCCCGCCTTAATAAAGTCCGACCAGGAAAGTTCGCGATGCCGCAAGTCGGCAAAATACTTAGCCACCGCCAGAATGAGGATTAGCTTTACCCACTCGGAAGGTTGAAAGTGATTGCCGCCCGGCATCTTGACCCAGCGCCGCGCCCCCAGATACTTCTGCCCAAAGATCAACACGGCCATCAGCGAAGCTACGGCCGCAACATAAAACCAATGGATCCGATCCAGCAGCGCCTGGTAGTTCACCGCGCTAATCGCAAACATTAACCCCACACCCGCTAAAACCCAATAGATCTGCTTGATGTGCGATCCGGAAAACTTGGTGTGCACCGTAGCGCTGTGGATCTCCATCACGCCCAGCCCACAGATCATGAGCACAAAGACCAGCAACAGCCAGTCAAAATCGCGGAATGAAACGTAACGGCTCATGCGTTTGCCTCTACCTCTTCATTGAACCTTCCCGGCAATGGGCGCCAGGTATTCGGCGCTAACGAGTCCGGGTGCCGCGGTAGCCCAAGAGGAAGGCTTCTTCGGCAACTCCAGGGCGAAGCTTCCGCCTTCCAGTCTGTCGCCTTCAGGAGCGGTCCATAGAGCGCCGACATCCACTTTGTCGTCACCCTTCGGTTTCTCCGCCATCTTCTGTGGCAGCCGTCGCTGTTTGTCTACATATGCCTTCAGCACTTGCGTGGCAATGCGCGCCGCGAGTTTCCCGTGCTCGCCGCCTTCGAATAGTACGCAGACCACGATGTCAGGATTTCGCCTCGGCGTGAATCCTACGAACCACCCATTTTGCGCCAGCGCATCGCTGTTCTTAAATCTGGCGCGCGTCGCCAGCGAGACGATCTGCGCCGATCCGGTTTTGCCCGCAATATCCACGCCAGGAACATGCGCCGATGGAGCAGTGCCCTCGGGAAGCAGAACTCGCGACATCGCATCGGTAATAAATGTCCATCCGTTCGGATCGATGGGGACGGTCTTGGTTTCGGTGACGTGTTCCGCCTCTACATAGCCGCTGGGAAGATTCTGTGGGTCGACCACGTGCGGCACCACCATGCGTCCGCCCATCGAAATTGCGGAGATCGCCCGTAACAGTTGCACAGGAGTGAGCGCAACCGCGCCCTGACCAATCCCGACGGAAATGGTTTCTCCGGCAAACCACTTCTGCTTGAAGTTCTTGATCTTCCATTCTTCCGACGGCATCACGCCGCTGACTTCATTCGGCAAATCGATTCCGGTCTTCTGTCCCAAACCAAACGCCGTGGCGTACTTCGCGATGCGCTCAATACCGAGCTTTTCCGCCAGGGTATAAAAGAACACATCGCAGGACTGGTAAATGGCCTTTTCCAAACCGACTGGACCATGCCCACCCTTGACCCAGCAGCCGAAGCGGCGTCCGTAAAACTCCGCGCCACCGGTGCAGTTCACATGCAGGTCCTGCGCAATCCCCTCCTGCCATCCGGCGACTGCCATGATGATTTTGAACGTGGAACCCGGCGCCAACTGCGCCTGAATCGCCTTGTTCAGCAGCGGCTTGTCGGGATCGGTCACCAGTTTGTTCCACTCGTCACGCGACACCCGTACCGCAAAATCGTTGGGGTCAAACGTCGGACGGCTCACCATTGCGAGAATTTCTCCGGTGTGGGGATCCATTGCGACGATGGCGCCATTTTTCCCGTCGAGCGCTTCTTCCGCCGCCACCTGCAAATCGATGTCGACCGTGAGCTTTAACTGCTTTCCCGGAATCGCTTCCGTTTCTCCGAGCAGACCGACCTCGCGGCCATGGCTGTTCACTAATGCTCGCCGCGCTCCATTCGTTCCCATCAACGCGTTGTTGTATTGCCGCTCGACTCCCGACACTCCAACCACATCCCCCGGACTATACAGTTCAAACTGCGGCTCGTTCAGCATGTCGTCGGTCACTTCGCCGACATAGCCGATCAGGTGCGCCATGAAACCGTTCTTCGGATAGAGGCGCCGGTGCGCCACGATCGTATCGAGTTCCGGAAGTTCGTTGCGATGCGCATCGATGAATGCCAGTTCATCCGGCGTGATGTCTTCCTTCAGAAAAATCGGCTGATACTGCGGCATTGACGAGAAGTGATGGATGCGCGCGCGCACTTCCGCGGGATCAAGATGCAGCCCCTGCGCAATCAGATCCGAATCCGCATTCAAGTCGCGCGAAGAGTCGCGCAGCAGCAGCGCCGAGAACGACGGATAATTGTCGACGATGATGCGGCCTTCGCGGTCAAGAATCTTTCCTCGCGGCGCGAGAATCGGCACATTGCGAATACGGTTTTTCTCGGCCAGCGAAGCGTAAAGACCGCTCTGCATCACCTGCAGCCGCCACAACCCATACGCCAATACCAGGAAAATGGCCAGGATGGCATACTGCGCCGCCGTTAAGCGGAATGCCGACACTTTTTCATCACGACCGAACATCTGTTCCAGCTCTCAGTTCCCGGATCTCACTCTTGATTGCCAGCTCGTAATTCTCAGTTCTTAATCCTCTGCGAATACATTTCGCCCTGCGGGCTCGCACGTTCATTTCTTGGTAAGGGATACATCAATTCTAGCTTGTTAAGGATGCCGTTAGCGAGGCTGAAAAGTAACCTAAGTCACGCCCTGCGCCTTCGCGGAGAAAACTGATCAAGCGAAAACTCAGAGCTGCTAGCTAAAAGCTGAGACCTGAAAGTTAAGAGCCCCTAAGTCCTCTGCTTCAATTTATCCAGCAAGTGGTATAGCCCCACGCCCAGAACCGCGTTCACCAGGCCCGCCACAACTCCGTGGCTCCAACTCCAATGCAGCGTCAGGTTGACCATGAACCGGGCTACCCAGAAATACACGCCCGCATGTACAAAATAAAATACCAGCGTCACCAGGAAGCGCGCCCCAACGTTCTCCACATCCAGCTTTGCGCCGAGCGACGACGCCCCAAAGCCCACCACGGTCTTCGCAATTCCATAAATCCCGATGGGATAGGGCCCCAGCATATCCTGCGTCAATCCAATCGCCGCCCCGGTAAATAGCCCCGCAATTGGACTGCGCCGCGCCATGGCGAAAAAAATAGTAACCAGCAGCGGCAGATCGACATAAGAAAACGCGGGAATTCTTCTGGGCAGAAATGCCTGTAAGAAAAGCGCGATCAGCGGCACGCCCACGGTCACCGGTATGCTGAACCGGTAGACCTCAATCTGTTCTCCCGATGTATAGGTGATGGGCACGCTAGTGGCGGTTGTCGTCCGTTACCGGGGGTTGCGAATTGGATTGCGCGACAGGCGGTTTTTCCTGCTGCGTCTTCCGTTTAGACGAGGGACTATTTGCGGGCACACTGGCGCCAGCCATCCCATCAACCGTGACCGACTTGGCCGCCGGCGAAGCCTTTCCCGCAACCGGCGTGCTCGTAGGAGAAACAGAGGTATGCTCCGGCGTTTTTCCCGCCAATGCCGATGGCGATGCGGTCGGCGTTGCCGCCTGCCGCTCAGTTCCTGCAGTTTTCGCAGAACCCGCAGCGACGGTTTGTATTTTCGCCACGGTCCCCTGCCCCGGAATCGATGTTCCCGCAGCAGCAACTGGCTTGTCCGGAACCGACGGCAGCCGTGCCGCCAAGATATCCGCGGCTCGCACCCGCCCCCCACTATCCGCCACCGGACTCTGCTCCTGCTTTTCCGTCACCACCAGCACTTCTTCCAGGCGAGCCAAATCGGCCGCCGGTTTCACATGAATGTTCAGGAACATCTCTTTGCCGGGCTTCACCGAAGTCACCGTACCGATCGGCAATCCCTTGGGAAAAATCTGTTCGCCTCCACTGCTCAGTACCGTCTCTCCAGGTGACACCTGCTCGTCGCTCATCACCCGCTCCAGCGTCACCTCTCCATCGGCAGTACCGCGCAGCACTCCCTGCAAACGGGATTTCTCCAGCATCACTCCCACGCCGCTGCTCTGGTCATTGATCAGCAATACCTGGGAGACACTTGGAAACACCATCAGTACTTTGCCGACAATACCGTTGGCTGTGATCACCGCAAGATCCGGCTTCAGGCCATCATTCTTACCCTTGTCGATGTAGATGATTCTTGAAAGGTCGCTTCCGCCCGATCCAATCACTTGAGCCGCTAACGTCTTCGAGATGAACTGCTCTTTAAAGGCCAGCAGAGACTGCAAACGGTGAGCCTGCTCGGCATCTTCACTCAGCCGGACTTCCTGCAAGCGCATCTGCTCGACCTGTTGCTTCAGGTCGCGATTCTCCGCCCGCACTCCGCGCAAATAACAGTAGTCGCGCCAAAGGTTGCGCCCCCCGCTTTGCGTCCAAACCAAAGCTCGCTCGAACGGAGTGATTGCGCCCACCGCCCAGATGCGGATCAGCCGCGTACTCTCCGCATCCCCGCTGCGCTTGACCTGAACCGCCAGACCCAGCACCTGCAGAAACAGCACTACCACCAGAATGGTGAGATTGCGGTATCGGCCAAGTACGGATTCCATAACGTCAATTGCGAGGTGCGAGAGCTGAAAACCGGGTAACGAGTAAAGTCAGGACAAAATCGCAGGTCTATGTCCGCGACGCGGCCGGAAGACGGCGTGCCACTATTCGATCGAAATCTTCCGCAGCAACTTGAAATCACTGAGCATCTTGCCCGTGCCCAGCACCACGCTGCACAGTGGATCGTCGGCAATCGAGACCGGCAGCCCGGTTTCTTCGCGAATGCGCTTATCCAGATTCTTCAACAGCGCACCGCCGCCGGTCAGCACTATGCCGCGGTCGCTGATATCCGCCGAAAGTTCCGGCGGCGTCCGTTCGAGCGCCACGCGAATCGCATTCATGATAGTCGATACGCATTCGCTCAAGGCCTCGCGGATCTCGCCGTCATCAACCGTGATGGTTTTCGGAACGCCCTCAATCAGGTTGCGGCCCTTGATCTCCATCGTCATCGGCTTATCCAGTTGATGCGCCGATCCAATCTCCATCTTTATTTGTTCGCCGGTACGCTCGCCGATCAGTAAATTATATTTTCGTTTCAGATAATTCATGATGGCTTCGTCCATTTGATTGCCTGCCATCCGCACCGAACGCGAGTAAACAATGCCGCTCAACGAAATCACCGCGATATCCGTCGTACCGCCGCCGATGTCGACCACCATGTTCCCGCTCGGCTCCGTAATCGGCAGGCCCGCGCCAATCGCCGCCACCATCGCCTGCTCCACCAGATGCACTTCGCTGGCCTTCGCCCGGTACGCCGAATCCATGACCGCGCGCTTTTCCACCTGCGTAATCTCGGAAGGCACGCCAATCACAATCCGGGGATGCACCAGCATCTTCCGGTTGTGCGCCTTTTGAATGAAATAATTCAACATCTTCTCGGTCACCTTGAAGTCGGCAATCACGCCATCCTTCATGGGCTTGATGGCNNGTGTTCTTGTTGATGGCGACAATCGAAGGCTCGTTCACAACAATGCCCTTGCCGCGCGCATACACCAATGTGTTGGCCGTCCCCAGATCGATCGCCAGATCGCTCGAGAACAGGCTGAATAACGACCTGAGGTTGTGGGAACGTGATGAATGAAAGCCGTTGCTTGACATGACGGGATCTTATCTCGCTCTGCTTAGTTTGCTCGCTGTGTTCCGGGCTAATCCGGTTACTCGTGAACTAAAACTAATAAACATCAGCACTCAATCGCCTGCCGTTAATTCCTGCTACTGAATAATGATCTTCTTCTGCTGCGTGTTCACTCCGCCGTCGGACGTCTGCGCCGTCACCGTAATCACCGCTTCGCCGGTCGCCAGCGGCGGAGTAAAGTAATGGAACGTACCATCCGAACTAATCATCGGCACTTCGCGTCCATTCACCATAACCCGCGCCCCAGTCTGGGTCTTCCCAGCGACTTCAATGACATGTCCGTGCTGAATGAAAGGATCGATCTCCAGATTGATCGCTTCCGACTGTTTTCCCTTGGGAATGATGGTGAAGCGGTTCTTTTCGCTCTCGACCGACTCTTTTCCCGACGCCTCGTAGGACTGTACCACCCAGTAATACGCACCATCTCCCAGGCTCGTTACAGTCACATCCGCTGAGTTTACTTTCCTATCGACCAGTGTAGAAGAAAAGTATGGATTTCTCGATATACGAAGCCGGTACCCCGTGGCATTCGCCATCGGCGTCCAGGAAAACTCCACATCCTTTGTGACTTCCCCGGAAGTAAACAGAGGAGCCATGTTCGCCGGCGAAATCGGCGTTGGCGGTCCTATATCCTTCGCCTTTTCCATGCGAGTCGCGGCCCCCTGGAAACTTACTTTTTCCCAGTTGGCCAACTGCACAGTCTCTCCATTGCGCGTGACTTCGCCTGTACCCTTCTTCATCAAAATCTCGTGCTGGTCCGACTTCGGATCGTTGTGTACCTGCGCGGCCGATTGCGGAGACAGCGACGCCGTCGCCCCATCCACAATCACCTGCGATTTCGATCCCTCGGAATATGTCGCAGTTGAAAGATCCACCGTTCCCGTGCTCACCGCAACCGCCACGTTGGTCTGCTGCTGGTCATTGGCCGAATTCTCTTGAATCACGATCAGCGAATCCTGCTTCACCGTATAGCTGGTGCCATCGTTGAATACCACCTTCGCCATGCCCTCAGACCCGGTTTGCACCACGTCACCTTTATCCAATGGGACGTTATAATCGGCCGCCAGCCAGCTACTGCTGCTGCCTTTCTTCACTCGTACCGTGCCATCCAAAGCGGTAAAGTGAGCCTGCTGCGCCGTGGAAACTCCACTGCCCGCCGCCGGAGCCATCCCCGCCACATGGTGCAGAACTTTATTCGCCAGCCCGTCCGCTGCCCTGAGACTATTCTCGGTGAACTGCGGAAATGCCAGCCGCAATCCGCCCAGGCACAGCGCCGCACCGGCCAGTATCATCAACGCTACGCTGCGATACGTGACAGTTTTCCACGCAATGTGGACGCCCGGTTTCCGAGTCTGCGAGGACACGTGGACCTATACCTTTTTTAAAACCGTTCTTGAATATGCGGTAATTCAAACGTTACCACAAGCCTATTAGCGGCAAGTATAGGTAATCAATGGGGAACGTTACCTTCGTGCATGGCAAATTGGAGAATTGTTATGTGAGCGGTAGTGCCAGTCTCGGTTCCTCTGGGCCATCTGTTGTAAAGTCCCTCGATTTTTGCCGGCACTTCAATCGAATGACAGGTCCTCTACTTTCCGCTATGCTTCTCTGCTCATGGCCAGCACATCTCCAACTCCGCCGAGCGAAAGACAGTCCTTCTTTGCCTCCGGCATGGCTCTGATCTGGCTGCTCGCCGTCGCCAAACTCCTCTTTCACATCTATTACAACAACCGCTACGGCTACTTCCGCGACGAGTTCGATTACATGTCCTGCGGTGACCACCTCGCCTGGGGATACGTCGACCAACCGCCTCTCATCCCATTTCTCATCCACATCTGCCGCGCCGTGCTCGGCGATTCTCTGCGCAGCATTCGCTTCATCCCGGCGCTGGCCTCGTCGTTGCTGGTGGTGCAAACGGCCGTCCTCGCCCGCGAATTCGGCGGACGCCGCTTCGCCCTGCTCCTCAGCGCGATCACAGTCATCATCGCCCCGCAATATCTTTCCAACGGCAGCCTGCTTGGCACCAACTGCCTGGAACCCAATCTCTGGATGGGTTGCGCCTACTTCGCCATCCTCGCCATCAAGCGCGGCAATCCTAAATATTGGCTCTGGTTCGGCGTAATCGCTGGCATTGGCCTGGAAGAAAAATACTCGATTGCCCTCTTCGGATTCGGGATCGTCGTCGGCCTCCTGCTCACCGCGCAGCGCAAAGTTTTTCTCAATCCCTGGATTTGGCTCGGCGGCCTCGCCGCTTTCCTCATTTTTCTGCCGAACCTTCTCTGGAATATTCACTATCACTGGCCGTTCCTCGAACTCATGCACAACATCCGCGCCGAAGGCCGCGATGTCATCTTGCCGCTGCCAGAGTTTTTCTTCCAGCAAACTTTTCTTCTTGACCCCATCACCGCCCCCATCTGGCTCACCGGATTGTTTGCGCTTCTCTTTTCCGCCCGCCTTAAGCCCTACCGCTTTCTCGGCATCTGCTATGTGGTGTGCTTCACCGTCTTCTTTGTTTTGCACGGAAAAAATTATTACCTCTCGCCGGTCTATCCCATGCTGCTGGCCGCTGGCGCATACATTATCGATTCGGCAATCGACGGCAAGAAATTATTATCCGGAAAAGAACTGAAGCCGCGCCGCGTCTGGCTGAAGCCCGTGATCGCCCTCATATTGATTGCCAGCGGAGCCCACCTCGCACCGGTTACCATTCCCATGCTTTCCCCCGCCCACTTCATCGCCTACGAAAAAACTCTGCCCATGAAGTTGCCCGTGATGGAGCACGGCCACGAACTCTCGCCGCTGCCGCAGTGGTACTCCGATCAATTTGGGTGGAGCGAAATCGTCTCTGAAGCCGCAGTCGCCTGGAATCGCCTTCCCGCCGAAGACCGCAAAGACGGAGCCTGCGGCATCTTTGCTCAGGACTACGGTGCTGCCGGCGCTATCGACTTTCTCGGCCGCCAATACGGTCTACCGCCCGCCATCAGCGGCCACCAGACATTTTGGCTCTGGGGACCGCGCGGCTATACCGGCCAATGCCTGATCGTCCTCGGCGACAACCGCGCCCGCCTGGAACAACTCTTCAATCACGTCGAGTATGTCGGCGATTCCCCCGATAACCCCTACGCCCTCGAGAAAGGTCTTGCCGTCTGGATCTGCCACGGCCCGAAGGTCGGCACCCTGGCCGATCTATGGCCGGAGCTAAAGAAATGGAGCTAGATGAGATGGCGCTAGATTTACCCCGTGTTCCCCAGTGTCCCCTGTGTTTAAGGTTTTGACTTTTGCTCTCTCTATGCCGAAGATTTCTTCCTGCAATTCGATCATCAGAATCTTCTCGCGGGCGACGCCCCCATGCGCTACCGCCGCGTAGTCCTCGAACCCGGCGGCTCCATGTCGGCGAATGACCTGGTCAAGAATTTCCTGGGTCGTCCCCAAGACATCACCGCCCTCCAATATTGGATGCCCGAAGAATTCGAAGCTACGTTCCAAGCACAAAGTCAGCAGGAAAGTAGTCGAGTAGTTCACAGTCCTGTGTGGAGCAGTCTTGTGTGGAGCGGGCGCTCTCGCCCGCTTGCCTTTGACCCTGGCTGTTTCTTAGCAACGATTCTCTGCCGACCTGAGTTATCCTTAACAGGCCGGAAAATTCGGAAACACCGCG
>PLUJ01000246.1:9587-9777 GCA_003165455.1 Acidobacteriaceae bacterium
AGATACTCCGTACACATCTTCTTCCGTTTTCATCCCAGTTGACTCATGTATGCCGCGGGAAGGCGTGTGCGACCCCCGGTGCGGACGGCTGTGCGTCCGCAAATCTCTAAAAGTTTGTAGATACGGAGTTGGCATTGAAATCAGGCAAGACGGCGGTAATTGTCGGCGCTCAATGGGGCGACGAAGGCAA
>PLUJ01000303.1 GCA_003165455.1 Acidobacteriaceae bacterium
CAGCCGCGGACGGTCACGGCTGGCGCTCCAGCGAAGCGAAGAGTTCCGGTGGCAAAGAAAAAGGTTGCGAGCAAGGCAAGTAGCAAGAAGAAGGCTGCCGCGAAATAGTTTTACGAAAGGTTCGGCTTAGGAGAAGCAATGGGACAAANNCGTGGAAGTCGCGCTGGTTTGTCGAGCGTGACTACGACAAGCTTTTGCTCGAAGATATCAAGCTGAAGGGCGAGCTGAAGGAAAAGCTCAAATCGGCAGGCGTAAGCTCGATTGAGATTGAGCGCCCCGGCAACAAGCTGCGCATTATTATCAAGACGGCGCGCCCCGGAATCATCATTGGCCGTAAGGGCGCGGAAATCGACAAGCTTAAGGCCGATCTTCAAAAGCGCACTTCGCGCGAGATGTTTGTCGATATCCAGGAAGTGCACAAGCCAGAACTCGACGCACAGCTGGTTTCAGAGGCGATCGCGTTGCAACTTGAAAAGCGGGTTGGCTTCCGTCGCGCGATGCGGAAGGCGGTCGATTCGGCTTTGCGCTTCGGCTGTAAAGGCATCAAGGTCCGGGTGAGCGGACGATTGAACGGCAACGAAATCGCGCGCTCGGAATGGTATTTGCAAGGACGTTTGCCGCTGCACACCTTGCGCGCCGATATCGAGTATGGCTTCTCCGAAGCCAGGACCACTTACGGCGTGATTGGCGTGAAGTGCTGGGTTTATAAAGGCGAGATTTTGCCGGCCAAGAAGCGCGAGCAGACGACTGGCGTAGGCGCGTTTTAAATCGCTGTCGCCATCGGCTGTAAGTAAAGAGCTGAGTGTGGGGTGAGAACTGAAAGCTGAGAGAACTTATTTATGTTGATGCCAAAGAAAGTGAAGTACCGCAAACAGCAGCGCGGCCGGATGACCGGGAAGGCTTGGCGCGGGAGCACGCTGGCGTTTGGGGATTTCGGCTTGAAAGTGCTGGAGCCCGGATGGATCACTGATCGTCAGATCGAGGCCAGCCGGGTTGCTATGACGCGTTTTGTGAAGCGCGGCGGCAAGATTTGGATTCGCGTGTTTCCCGATAAGCCAGTCACCAAGAAGCCGGCTGAAACCCGTATGGGTAAGGGCAAGGGAGCCCCGGATCATTGGGTGGTTGTCGTGAGGCCGGGAAAGATTTTGTTCGAAATGGAAGGGGTTGCGTTGGCAGATGCGACCGAAGCGATGCGGCTGGCTTCGCATAAGCTGCCGTTGCGCACGACCTTGGTAAAGCGCGAGACTGCGCACTAATCGCTGGAAACTGGAAACTGATTATGAAATCCGACAAGATTCGCAACNNAGCTTGAAGAAGATTCGCGGTCTGCGCAAAGATATCGCGCGCGTCAAGACGATTCTGGGCGAGCGTTCGCGCGCCGCAGCAACGGAGAAACGATGATGGCGGAAACCGCAGCAGGGAAAGCTACACCCCAGGCCGAACACGTGCAGGGCCGGCGCAAGGAAGTTGTCGGAGAAGTGGTCGCCAACCGCATGCAGAAGACGATTGTCGTCAAAGTGACCCGCAAGAAAGCGCATCCGTTCTACGGCCGCGTGGTCGCGCGCAATAAGAAGTTTTACGCGCACGACGAGAAGAATGAGGCGCATGTTGGCGATGTCGTCCGGATTGAAGAGACGCGGCCGCTTTCGAAGCTGAAGCGCTGGAAGCTGAAAGATATCGTTCGCAAGACGGCGCTGGTGCCGGAAGTTGTGCTGGACGCGAAGTAGAGCAGGCGCTATCGAGATCGAGGGAGATTGAAGCCATGGCTGTGATGATGAGAAGTATGCTGGAGGTCGCCGACAATTCCGGCGCCCGCAAGCTGCAGATGATTCTGCCGCTCGGCGGTTCGACCGGACTCAATGCCGGCCTCGGCGACATAATCACCGCCGCCGTAAAAGAAGCTTCGCCGGATGGCCAGGTGCAGAAGGGCAAAGTGGTGAAAGCGGTGATCGTGCGAACCCGCAAAGAGCATCGGCGGCGCGATGGAACCTATATCCGGTTTGACCAGAATGCCGCCGTGTTGATCAACGATGCCGGGGAGCCGGTGGGAACCCGCGTGTTCGGTCCGGTCGCGCGCGAGTTGCGCGACAAGCGGTTTTTGAAGATTGTTTCGCTGGCGCCGGAAGTTATTTAAGGATTGAGTAATTTTGGTAATTGAGTAATTTTGTAATTTGAAAGTCGAGGCGATGTTGGTCCTTAAATTACCCAATTACAAATTACGAAATTACCAAATGAGTCGAAATCATGAGAACTGTTAGCACTGTACAAAAGCGAGTCGATATCCGCCGCAACGACAACGTGAAAGTAATCACGGGGCGGGACAAGGGCAAGGAAGGCCGCGTGCTGCGCGTATTTCCGAACGACAACAAGCTCCTGGTCGAGCATGTGATGATGGTCAAGAAGCACGTCCGGCCGAACCCGCAGCGCAACATCAAGGGCGGCATCGCGGAGCAGGAGAGCCGAATCGCGCTTTCGAACGTACAACTGGTCTGCCCGACCTGCGGCCCGGTGCGGATTGGCCATGAAATGCAGGGTGACCGCAAGGTGCGGGTCTGCAAGAAGTGCGGAACCACCTTGGATAAGTAACTCAACAAGGAACTCGGCGATTGGATGATTTAGCGATTGAGGTTCCGGTTTTCGGTTGCTCAATCCCGCGATCAGGAAATGACTATTCTCACGAACCGGTAACCACTCCGAAACCGTGGGAGGAAGTTGAAGAGACGAAATGGCGAAAGAAAAAGAGAAGAGAGCATCGAAAGATTCTTCGCAGGAGCAGAAAGCGCCAGCTCAGGCGCAACATAGCGCTAAAGAACGGCCTCGGCTGCGCTCGCGGTTCGAAAAGGAAGTCGCGCCTGCCTTGTTAAAGGAACTTGAGCTCAAGAATGCGATGGCAGTTCCCCGACTGAATAAGATCGTGGTGAACATGGGGATGGGCGAGGCCACGCAGAATTCGAAGATCCTCGATCCTGCGGTGAATGAGCTAGGCCAAATTACCGGCCAAAAGCCGATCGTCACCAAGGCCAAGAAGTCGATTGCGGCTTTCAAGGTGCGCGAAGGCCAGGCGATCGGCACCATGGTGACCTTGCGCGGCGACCGCATGTACGAATTCTTCGATCGGCTGGTTAGTATCGTTCTGCCGCGCGTTCGCGACTTCAAGGGAGTTTCGACCAAGTCATTCGATGGCCGCGGTAATTACACGATTGGCCTGCACGATCAGTTGATCTTCCCCGAGATTTCTTACGAAAAAGTCGACAAGATGAAGGGCATGAACGTGACGATCGTGACCACGGCGGCAAACGATAATCAGGCGCGCTCGCTGTTGAAACATCTGGGCATGCCTTTCCGGGCGCAATAATGGTGAACCGGCAAGTTAACGATACTGGTTTTTAAGGACTGCATGACGACAGCAAAACGAGTAAAAGACGCAAAGATCGAAAAGAAGTTTGAGCTGGCGCGCGAGAAAAAGGAGAAGACTCCAAAATTCTCCACGCGCCGGCATAACCGGTGCAAGATCTGTGGACGTCCACGAGCTTATTTGCGCAAGTTCGGCCTGTGCCGGTTGTGCTTCCGCGGTTTAGCGCTGCGCGGGGAAATTCCAGGCGTCTCGAAGTCGTCCTGGTAGTGCAGGTTGTGAAGAGTTAAGCAAGCCGCCGCAGGTTCTCCGCAAAACGCGGAGCGAACGGGTGGTTACAGGAGAAGCAAACGATGAGGTTGACCGATCCGGTTGCAGATATGCTGACGAGGGTGCGCAATGCGCTCCAGGCGCGGCACCAGAAGGTGGACATTCCAGCTTCCAGACTGAAGGTGGAGATTGCCCGTATTTTGAAAGAAGAGGGGTACATCTCGAACTTTAAGGCGACGGAAGAGGAAGGTCACAAGATTATCCGGATCTACCTGAAGTACGGCGCGCATAATGAAGCTGCGATTTCCAAAGCGGAGCGCGTGTCGCGTCCCGGATGCCGGGTTTACGTGCGCCGCAGCGAGATTCCGCGCGTGCTGGGCGGCATGGGAATCAATATTCTCACCACGCCGCGCGGTGTAATGACCGGACGCCAGGCTCGTAAGGAAGGCGTCGGCGGCGAACTGTTGTGCGAGATTTGGTAGTACGAGATTTGGCAAAGAGGTAGCGATCAGCGTTCAGCCGCCGGCCATCAACAAGGCAGCGGTTCTGAGGAGGCTGAGAGCTGAAAGCTGAGAGCTAAGATCTTATGTCACGAATTGGAAAAAAGCCGATCCCGATCCCCAAAGGGGTGACGGTCAAATTTGAAGGCAACACGGTGCTCGTGCAGGGACCAAAGGGCAAGCTGGATACCGCTCTTCCCGCCGGGATCGTTGTCGAACAAAAAGATGGCCATCTCATCGCGGTGCGGGAGAATGATTCGCAGGCGGCGGTGCATGGTTTGGCGCGGGCTCTGGTGAATAACGCCGTGGAGGGCGTGACCAGAGGCTGGACGCGCGAACTGGAGATCGTTGGCATTGGTTATCGTGCCGAGATGAAGGGGAAAGGGATGATTGTGTTCAGTCTTGGTTACTCCCATCCCATCGAATATCCCTTGCCAACCGGAGTTGAGGCGTCGGTGGATCCTAAGCAGACCAAGATTGCGCTCACTGGAATCGACCGCCAACAGGTTGGCCAAGTGGCGGCCGAGATGCGGTCGCTGCGTCCGCCCGACCCTTACAAAAATAAAGGCGTGCGCTACGCGGGCGAAAGATTGAAGAAGAAGGTGGGCAAGACCGGAGCGAAATAGAGTCCGGGGCAACATTAAAGTCCGGAGCGAAATAAAGTGCGGGCCGGCCCTAGTTTGATTTCCGGCTGGCGGTCAAAGAACCAAGGAAGATTTTATGCTGACAAGAATCTCAAAAAATCAAAAGCGCGGGCACGTGCACGACCGTATTCGCAAGAAAATGCAGGGAACGGCGGAGCGGCCACGGCTGAATGTATACCGCTCGCTGAACCACATTTACGTACAGGTCATTGACGACCTTCACGGTGCCACGCTCGTTTCGGCAAGTTCCGCGGAGGGCAAAAAGGAAGGCCGGCGCAGCGGCGGGAACCTGGCTGCCGCGAAAGATGTAGGGAAGGCGATCGCCGAGCGAGCCAAAGCGAAGGGTGTGAGCAAGGTTGTGTTCGACCGCGGAGGATATATTTATCATGGCCGGGTGAAGGCGCTGGCGGATGCCGCGCGCGAAGCCGGATTGCAATTCTAAAGGCAGCTCATCGCTGTCAGCTCCCAGCTATCAACAGGAGCGACAGGCTCAGAGCTGAAAGCCGATAGCTGAAAGCTGGGTTTAAAAGAATGCCAACAGTCATTAAGAAACTCGATGCGAATTCGTACCAGTTGAAGGATCAGGTTGTAGCCATCAACCGCGTCACGAAAGTGGTGAAGGGCGGCAAGAATATGTCGTTTGCCGCGCTGGTGGTGGTGGGTGATCCGTCGGCTGCGGTGGTGGGTCACGGTGCGGGTAAGGCCAAGGAAGTTCCGCAGGCGATTCGCAAGGCGATTGAGGCGGCGAAGAAGAATCTGATCAAGGTGAATCTGACTCAGACCAGCATTCCCCATCTGGTGCTTGGCCGTTATGGCGCCGGCAAGGTTTTGTTGAAGCCCGCTCCCGAAGGCACGGGCGTAATTGCCGGCGGCGCAGTGCGTGCCGTGATGACCGCGGCGGGCGTGCAGAACGTTCTGACCAAGTCGATTGGGACGACGAACCCGCACAATGTAATCAAGGCCACATTCGCGGCGCTGAGAAGTTTGAAGAGTCGCGAGAGCGTTGCCGCCATGCGTGGTAAGACATTGCAAGAGATCTAGGTTGCAGAAGGATCGTTGCAGAAGGATCAAAGATCAATGATGACGGCGAAAAAGAAGGCAGCGGCCAGCGGAAAGATTCACCTGAAGTGGGTGCGTTCCGCCATTTGCACACCGGTAAAGCACAAACTGGTGGTCAAAGGCCTGGGCTTCACCCGATTGAACCAAGTGATTGAGCGCCCGGATAACGCGGCGATTCGTGGCATGGTAGCCAAGATTCCGCATCTGGTCGAGATCGTGCAGGAGTAGGCGGCGAATGATAAATTTATCCAATATTCGAGCACCGAAGAAGGCATCTGAAAAACGCAAACGCGTAGGCCGCGGCATGGGCTCCGGCATGGGCAAGACATCGACCCGCGGACACAAAGGTCAGCGTTCGCGAACCGGTATGCGTTTGATTCGCGGTTTTGAAGGCGGGCAGATGCCTCTGCACCGCCGCATGCCGAAGCGCGGCTTCACCAACATCTTCCGCAAAGAGTTCAACATCGTCAGCCTGGAGCGGTTGGTTGCGCTTGGCGCCGAATTACACGCCGCGGCCATCACTCCCGAAGTCCTTCGCAAGGCCGGAGTGATCAAGGCGAAACATCCAGTTAAAATTCTTGGAGATGGTGAGATCACCATCGCGATCACCGTACACGCACACAAGTTTTCCAAGTCAGCTCAGGAAAAAATCACCAAAGCAGGCGGCAAGATTGAGGTCTTGCAGTAATGTTGGAAAAGCTGGCAAATATTTTTCGTATCCCCGACCTGCGCAGGCGGGTTCTGTTTACGCTCGCCATGCTGGCGATCTACCGGCTGGGCGGCCATTTGCCCACTCCTGGCGTGAATTTCCTGAAGCTGGAACAGTATTTCAATCAGAACGCCGGCTCGCTGCTCGGGTTCGTGGACCTATTTTCCGGCGGCAATCTCCGGCGTCTGACGCTCTTCGCCTTGGGCATTATGCCGTACATCACGGCGTCGATCATCTTGCAGCTTTTGACCGTCGTGTACGAACCGCTGGCCAAGCTGCAAAAAGAAGGCGAACTGGGGCGAAAAAAGATCACCCAGTGGACGCGTTATATTACTGTGATTCTCAGTGCGGTGCAGTCCTTCGGCATTGCCATCGGCCTTGAAAAAGCCGGCGACTTCGTGCTTCACCCCGGTCCAGGTTTCATCCTGATGACGATGCTGACCCTGACCACGGGCAGCGCATTTGTCATGTGGCTCGGCGAGCAGATCACCGACCGCGGTATCGGTAACGGGATGTCGTTGCTGATCTTTGCCGGCATTGTAGTAGGACTTCCACGCGGCGTGCAGGATCTCTTGGAAAAAGCCAAGAATGGAACTTGGGGAGCGATCACGCCTGTATTGATGGTGGGCCTTGTAGTTTTCATGATCGCGGTGGTGGCATTCATAGTCTACGTGGAACGTTGTGAACGCCGCATTCCGGTGCAATACGCCAAGCGCGTGGTCGGACGCAAGGTGATGGGCGGACAGTCTACGCATCTTCCTTTGCGGGTCAACGCCGGCGGCGTAATGCCGGTGATCTTCGCCTCCTCGATTCTTACTTTGCCACAGACCATTGGAT
This sequence comes from Acidobacteriaceae bacterium, assembly GCA_003165455.1. Taxonomy (GTDB): domain Bacteria; phylum Acidobacteriota; class Terriglobia; order Terriglobales; family Acidobacteriaceae; genus Sulfotelmatobacter. The sequence continues at coordinate 7,372 of PLUJ01000303.1, forward strand.
ACGGCGTTCGCAACAGCCGTTATTTCGGCGACTTATTCCGCATGCTGGGCTTTGGCGAACCGCTCTATACGCTGCTGTATGCTATCGGGATTATTTTCTTCGCCTACTTCTATGTTTCCATCGTGTTCAATCCCAGTGAAGTAGCCGATAACATGAGGAAGTATGGCGGCTTCATTCCTGGCATTCGTCCGGGCAAGCGCACTGCCGATTACATCAACGAAGTTTTGACTCGCATTACCCTTGTCGGCGCGCTTTATCTGATCCTGATTTCGTTTATTCCCGAGTGGATGATTACAGGTATTCATTTAAACCATTTGCCGTTCTGGCTTGGCGGTTCGATGTTTGAGCGGCTTCCGGTTTGGGTGACCAACGGTCTCGGAGTAAATTTCTATTTTGGTGGAACGTCGCTATTGATCGTCGTTGGCGTCGCCATGGACACGGTGACGCAAGTTGAAGCGCAGCTCATTATGCGCCACTACGACGGCTTTACGCCCCGTAGCGGACGCATTCGAGGTCGCAGGAATTGGTCATAGGTAAACGGATTTCGGCGCAGTTCGGTTTTGGGGATTTGGTTTGTTTTGAATTTTCAAGAGTTAAGGCCGTTTTAGCGTAATCTGTTGCGAAGATTTGGGGGTGCTGCACCTGGAAGGCCTTGTGGGAGGCTGCCGGGAACACTGTTCGGGAGGCTTTGGCCAACTCGATGGCGCAGGAAACCTCACGCGATCTCGGTCCCGTGGTATTGCTTGGTCCGCCGGGCGCCGGTAAAGGCACCCAGTCCAAGCGCATCATGGAAAAGTATTTGATCCCGCAAGTGTCTACTGGGGACATTCTGCGGCAGAATGTGGATCAAGGTACCGAGCTTGGGCACATTGCCAAGGCCGTGATGGCCCGAGGCGAGCTGGTTTCGGACGATCTGGTTTGTGAAATGGTCCGGCTGCGATTGAAGGAACCGGATTGCAAACGCGGATATGTTCTTGACGGGTTTCCCCGGACCGCAGCTCAGGCTGGATGGTTGGACGCTTTGCTCGATGACCGGCTCTTTGACAATTCGCGCCCCACGCGGGCTTGGCCGATTGTGATCCGGCTGGACGTGGATTATAATCAGCTCTTGCTCCGGATTACTGGACGCCGTTCTTGTCCCACCTGTGGACGGATCTATAACGTCCGCTTTCAGCCTGCCTCAGTCGATTGTGTTTGTGACATTGACGGAACTAGGCTGATAACCCGTAATGACGACCGGTTGGAAGTAATTCAGCCCCGTATCACGGCATATCAGGAACAGACGCGTCCCGTGGCCGATTATTATCAGCGAACCGGGAGGCTGATTTCACTCAATGGGGATCAGCCGATGGACGTTGTGACAGAACATATTTTTCGGATCCTTGACGATCATCACGCATAGGCATGGCTATTGTTTGTAAATCGGCGTCGGAGATTGAACGCATGCGGCAGAGCGGGCGCATTGTGCGTCAGGTTCTCGATCACGTGCGTTCGATTGTGAAGCCCGGGCTTACCACCATGGATCTTGAGCATGCGGCCGAGAAGAAAATTGATGAACTCGGAGCCAAGCCTGCGTTCAAAGGTTATTACGATTATCCCTGTGTGCTGTGCACATCGGTGAACGAAGAGATTGTTCATGGCATCCCATCGGAAAAGCGGGAGTTGAAAGACGGCGACATCGTTTCCATCGATTGTGGAGTGGTGCTCGACGGTTACTACGGCGATGCGGCGATCACCGTCCCGGTCAGCGAAACGGTGAAGCCGGAACTGCGCAAGTTACTGACGGTGACCGAAGAATCTCTTTACCGAGGTATCGACCAGGCGCGAATTGGCAACTCGGTTGGAGATGTGGGTGCGGCTGTACAGGAGTATGTAGAGGCTGCCGGCTTTAGTGTGGTGCGCGAATTCGTGGGACATGGAATCGGCACACACTTGCACGAAGAGCCTCAAGTTCCGAATTATGAAGCTCGCGGCCACGGTGCAAAGTTACGCGAGGGTATGGTGCTCGCGATCGAGCCGATGGTGAATTTTGGCAAGCCCGAGACGCGCGTCCTGGGTGACAAATGGACCGCGGTTACGGCCGATGGCAGTTTCAGCGCACACTTTGAGCACTGTGTTGCGGTGACCAAAGATGGACCAATGATCTTGACGAAATGAGCTGTCAGTGTTCGGCTTCTGGTTTTGACCCAGTCGCCCTGTACTGCAAGCTAAAAGTTTATTAAGGGGTGCATGAGTAAAGAAGACGCGATTGAAGTGATGGCCGTGGTTCTTGAACCATTGCCGAACGCTATGTTCAAGGTAGAACTGGAGAATAAGCACCAAGTGCTGGCTCACGTTTCCGGCAAGATGAGGAAGAACTTCATTCGCATCCTGCCCGGCGATAAGGTAGCCGTCGAGCTTTCGCCCTACGACTTGAATCGCGGTCGAATCGTTTATCGGTACAAATAAGAAATTCTATCTCGTGGAGATTTTGCTGAAGGCTGAAAGCCGACAGCTGAGAGCTGGTTTATGAAAGTACGAGCATCGGTAAAGAAGATTTGTGACAAGTGCAAGGTCATTCACCGCAAAGGTGTCGTGCGGGTGATCTGCGTCAACACGAAACATAAACAGCGCCAGGGCTAGATCGCTTTTAGTCCTTCGCGGTTGGCTTTTAGCTAGAGGCTAAAAGCTGTAGGTTGCGGCTTTAGCCGCCGGAGTCAAAGTTATGGCACGTATCGCAGGCGTCGATCTACCGCGCCAGAAGCATATTAATATCGCGCTTACCTATATCTACGGGATCGGGCATCCTCGCGCCGGAACCATTCTCGAGGAGGCCAAGGTGGACCCGATGAAGAAGGTCCAGGACCTCAGCGAAGAAGAGGTCAACCGCATCCGTACGGTGATTGAGCAGCAGGGCATGGTGGAAGGCGATCTCCGCAAGGAAGTTTCGATGAACATCAAGCGTCTCATCGAAATCGGCTCCTATCGCGGCTTTCGTCATCGCCGCAATCTGCCGGTTCGCGGCCAGCGTACTCATACCAACGCGCGCACCCGCAAGGGCCCGCGTAAGGGAACGGTTTCGACCAAGAAGAAGGCGACGTCAAAGACATAGAACAGCTCCTGGCTTCTAGCGTCTCGCTAGAAGCCAAGGGCTAGGAGCGATCATGGCAAAACCAGCAGCGGCGGGCGACGACAAGAAGGGTAAGAAGAAAACCTTCAAGAAGAAGGAGCGCAAGCACGTTCCTCACGGATTGTGCTACGTGCAAGCGTCCTTCAATAACACGATCGTGACCATCACGGATATGAACGGGAACGTTCTTTCCTGGAAGAGTTCGGGATCGTTGGGCTTCCGCGGATCGCGCAAAGGGACCCCGTTCGCCGCGCAACAAGCCGCTTCGAACGCCGCCAACATGGCTCGCGATCACGGGGTGCGCAGCGTTGACGTTCGTGTCGCCGGCCCCGGTTCTGGCCGCGAGTCGGCCGTACGTGCTCTGGCTTCATCCGGCATTGAAGTTCGTTCCATACGCGACGTGACTCCGATTCCACACAACGGATGCCGTCCGCCGAAACGGAGAAGAGTATAGTTCTCCAGCGACTTGAAGCTGGAAGCTGATTTCGACCGGGACGAAGGGTGAAGCCAAACCCGTAAACCGGTCATCTAAAAGGAGAATAACTTGGCCCGTTATACTGGTGCAGTTTGCCGTCTATGCCGCCGTGAGGGAATGAAGCTGTTCCTGAAAGGCGCAAAGTGTTTTAGCGATAAGTGTCCCATCGAGAAGCGCAACTTCGCTCCCGGACAACATGGGAAAGACCGTAAAGCCAAGATCGTCGGCTACGGTCTTCAATTGCGAGAGAAGCAGAAAGCCAAGCGCATCTATTTCACCCTCGAAGGCCAGTTTCGGAATTACTTCGAGAAGGCCGCTCGAACGCGGGGCGTAACCGGTGAATTGCTCTTGCAGCAACTCGAACGTCGCTTGGACAACGTGGTTTTCCGCCTTGGTTTCGCACAGTCGCGGCGCCAGGCGCGCCAGTTGGTGCGCCACGGCCACGTTTCGGTCAACAATCGTAGGGTGAACATCCCTTCGTATCAGGTGAGCGCGGGCGAAGAGATCTCTATCCGCGAGAACAGCAAGAAGCTAACGGTTCTCGAACTCGCGAAGGAATTCGCCAGCCACGGCACGCTGCCAAACTGGCTGGAAGTGAATCGTGATGCCTACACGGCCAGGGTGTTATCGTTGCCCAAGCGCGAGGACATTCAGTTGCCGGTTAATGAGCAGCTGATCGTCGAGTTGTACAGCAAGTAGTAAATTGAGCGATCGAGCCATTGGGTCATTGAGCGATTTAAAATCACTCAGTCGCCCGATCGCCAAATCGCTCAATAGTTCGGTCCGCATTTCGAGCCAGATCAGCCTTTTCCGGCATTGACCTGAGTTGGACCAATCAGCGAGCTGGAATGGAGCCAAACGGCCGAAGGAGAGAAACACATGCTTTGGAGAGGTTTTCAAAAACCGAAACGTCTTGCAGTCGATACTTCCACCCTTACCGATAAGTACGGAATTTTCTGGGCTCAGCCCTTCGAACGCGGATTCGGTACCACCGTGGGCAACGCTCTGCGGCGAGTACTGCTGAGTTCGATCGAAGGCGCAGCCGTTACTGCCGTGAAGATGGAAGGTGTGCTGCACGAATTCCAATCGATCCCCGGCGTGGTGGAAGACGCGACCGACATTATTTTGAACCTGAAACAGATTCCATTCAAACTCGCGGGCGATGCGCCCAAAGCCATCTATCTCCGCGCGGATCAGCCGGGAGTCGTCACTAGCGGCATGATCGAGGCCGATGGAGACGTCGAGGTGCTCGACAAAGATGTCTACATCGCGACCGTCAGCGAAGGCGGCAAGCTTGACATGGAAATGCGCCTGAAGCGCGGCCGTGGCTACACTTCCGCAGACAAGAATTTCGATGAAGATCTCGGCATCGGGTTCATTCCCATCGATTCCGTTCACTCGCCTGTTCGTAAGTGCAACTACACGGTCGAAGCCGCGCGTCTTGGCCAGATCACCGACTACGACA
>PLUJ01000250.1:0-1163 GCA_003165455.1 Acidobacteriaceae bacterium
GTGTCCTCAGCTTTATAGACCACACCCATCCCGCCGCTGCCCAATTTCTCGATTACGCGATAGTGGGAGATGGTTTGGCCAATCATCAGTAGAGTTGCCGGTGAGCGGGTGGCTTCATCTTACGAAGGCGGAATCCTTGAGTCAACGAATGACGGCCTGGTACTGAAAGTTTTAACTTGCCTCTTTGGCCTTCTGTCTTTTTCTGGCGGGGCCTGTCCTGGCGAGTCGTTTCTTGACAGGTCCTGTTTGGGCAGGGCCTGGGGGCACAGCCACTTGCAATTCGTACTCTTTCTCGTCCAGAGCTGGCTCTGCGGGGCGTTGGCGAAGCGCATTAACCTCGTGCGCCATCACATACTTCAGATCGTCCAGTCCCTGTCCGGTGACGGCAGAAATTTCGCAGAGCTTCAGCTTGTGTTTTTTACAATATTTCTTCAGCCCGGCGACTTTGTCCTTGTTGGCCACATCAATCTTCGACGCAACCATGATCATAGGTTTGTCTTCCAGGCCAGCGCCGAAGCTCGCCAGTTCGCCTTGGATCACCTCGACATCGTTAACGGCATCGGGACGCCCGCTGCCATCGCTTACATCCACCAGGTGCGCCAGCAAACGGGTACGCTCGATATGCCGTAGAAATTGCGTGCCGAGTCCCGAGCCGTTGTGCGCGCCCTCGATCAATCCAGGAATATCGGCGACCACAAAACTTACTTCGGTCTTCGCGTCCCCCACGGCAACCACGCCCAAATTGGGCTCGAGCGTGGTGAAGGGATAGTCCGCAATCTTGGGTCGCGCCGAGGAAATGCGGGAGATCAGCGTGGACTTGCCTACGTTGGGNNGCGATCTTTGGCCGCGCAGCCGAGATGCGCGAGACCAGGGTCGACTTGCCAACGTTCGGATAACCAACCAGACCGACATCGGCAAGCAGCTTCAGCTCGAGGCGGTAATTGTGCTCCTCGCCGGGTCGTCCGGGTTCATGCTCGCGTGGCGCTTGATGTACTGAGGTTGCAAAGCGAGCGTTGCCGCGGCCCCCGCGGCCGCCGTGAGCAATCACCATGCGCTGATCGGGACCCGAGAAATCGAAAACCTTCTCGCCTGTTTCCTCGTCGAACATGATCGTCCCGACTGGAACTTTGAGAAGAATGTCTTCTCCTTCGCGTCCGCTTTTA
>PLUJ01000250.1:1212-23405 GCA_003165455.1 Acidobacteriaceae bacterium
AAGGCCATGCAGCCATTGCCGCCGTCGCCCGCCTTGACGCGAATTCTTGCCTCATCGATAAACATGTTGAGCCGATCCTTGAGTATAACGGTTCAGAGTGGTTATCCCCGCCATTTGTGCAGCATGTTAAAGACGCGCTATGGACACAGAGCTTACGAGCTCGGTTTCTAATTCATGCAACGATCTCGATCCGCCGATAACGTAAAGGACGTTCCATGCACATGAGCGCTCCCTCAATCGTCAACGGATCCGGAGCCATTTTGCCGCAGGCGGAGTGGCCGGACGTATTACGAGTAGTCGCCATTGAGGTTTTCGCCACGATGGTCGGGGTTACGGTGGTGGCTCCGGAAGAGGGCGAGGTCCGTATTCTGGCCGAGGTAACGGGCATGGTCGGAATCGCCGGTCCACTGCAGGCGATGTTCAGCCTTCGGTGCAGCCTCGATTCCGCGACCATGTTGTCTTCTCATATGCTGGGAGTTTCGCTGGAGGAGGCCGCCGCCCAGAAGGCCGATGCGGTCGGAGAAATCTGCAACATTATTGCGGGCTATTTCAAGGCCAAAATCGGCCTCGGGGATCTTTGCTCTCTCTCCGTGCCGACGGTTCTGTCGGGCACAAGCTATCAGATCCACTCGCCGGGGAAGACAACCCACTTGGGATTGCCGTTGGTTTATGAGAGCGAGATCATATGGATCGGGCTGGATATTCGCACGTAGAAAAAGCGATTTTTGGTTTCTGATTGATGATTGACGATTCAAGCTGAGTTCGCGAGGCTCTTAATCAACAATCAAGAGTCAGAAATCAACAATCAACGATAGCCAGTGGCTTCGCTCGCTACTTGGCGGCTTCGAGCAGTTCCATAGGCTCGACCATCACAAACTTGCCCATCGAACCCTTATTCAGGAATTTGATGCGTCCGGTGATTTTGGCAAAAAGCGTATCGTCCTTGCCCCGGCCAACGTTCAGTCCAGGCTTCACCCGCGTGCCGCGTTGCCGCACAATGATGGTTCCTCCCGGAACAATCTGTCCGCCGAATGCTTTGAATCCAAGCCGCTGCGCGTTTGAGTCGCGGCCGTTTCGTGAAGTTCCTTGCCCTTTTTTATGTGCCATAGCTCATTCCTCGAAAGTAAGCCGGCAAATAGTTCGCCGGACTGCGTAGGGCATCCCCCTTCGCAGATTATTTCTTCTTCTTTGCGGCGGATTTCTTTGCCGCTTTCTTTGGAGCAGATTTTTTCTTTGTTTTCTTCTTAGCGGGCGCCGCTTCGGCTTCGTGTTCCTCCACTGGCGCAGCCTTTTTTACCTTAGGCTGTTTTTTCGCTATGTCGGGGGCTTTGAAGCTTTGTCCGTCAAAGGCGATTTCGGTGATGCGCACCGCCGTGTAGGACTGACGGTGTCCACGCAGTTTCTTGTACTGCTTTTTCCGCTTGAAATGAAAAACTAGAATCTTCGCGCCGCGGCCTTCTTCCACCACTTCGCCCAGAACTTTCGCTTCCGCTTCAGGTTTGCCGATTTTTCCTTCGCCGCCCGATACCGCCAGGACCTCGGGAAAATTCACACGGCCGTCGGTACCGGTCGCCAGCTTCTCCACTCGAATCACATCTCCGGGCGCCACTCGGTACTGCTTTCCACCGGCGCGGATAACCGCGTACATACGTCTGCCTCCGTNNGCGTCCCCAGAACGGGTCGGCGAGTACAGGCAAACTCTGTTATTTTAGCGTGCGCTGAGGAAATCGGTCAATGCTCGCACAGCAGTGCGGCGCGATTCAGCTGGCTATTCGTACGCCAAGGCATCAATCGGATCTTTTTGCGCCGCTTTAAAGGCCGGATACAAGGCTCCCAGCAGTGCCCCGGTTAAAGCGATGATGGTCGCCCGCACCACCCACTCAGCGCTCCAGAAAAGCCGTTGCGTGGGCAGTTCAAACAGGATGATCCTCCGGGCAAGCAGGCTTACGATTGTGCCAACCACAATTCCTACGATCGCCAGGAGCGCAGTCTCTCGCAGTATCACATTCACGATGTAGAACTTCGACGCGCCCAGGGATTTCAGGATACCGATTTCGCGAGTCCGTTCCATTACCGCGGTATACATCGACTGGAAAATCACCATGAAGCCGATGATCATGGAGATTGCCACCACAATACGGATCGCGGTTGCGAAGCCGGGCAGGTTCTCCGGCGTCATCATCGACAGATATTCCTGCATGGAGCGTACCGCATAATTTTCCATGCCCGGAACTTTTTTGATTTCATCGACCACAGCGTCGACGCTACTCGGGCTGTCCAATTTGACGTAGAACACGGAGGCGTGACCAGTCGCGCCGATCAGATCCTGCATCGTAGAGAGAGGCATGAATTTTCGCGCGCCTTTGCCATGCTCGACGATGCCGCAGACGCGAAATTTGTGGTCGAGGATTTCGATGCTATCCCCAAGTTTGACGTGCTTCGTTCCCGCGAAATAATCGTCCACAATTACATCGTAAGGACCCTCAAACGCGCCGCCTGCAAGAAAATGAAATGGCGGAGGAATGCTGTTATAGCTGTCGATATCGATGCCGTAGATAATTTCCAGCGTAGGCTTGGTGGTCAACTCCCAAATCACCGGAGCCGCGACCACAACATGAGGTAACTGGCGCAGCTTATCGCCGACTTTTACTGGGACTGGCGCACCCGTCACGCCCACCAGCGCCGAAGATCCGGGAGGCTGCACCATCACATCGGCACCCACGCCCATCTGACTGGCCTTGGATCCGTTTAGTTGCCCATAGAAGAAAGCCACAATCAGCAAAATCAGAATCACTTCCAGCGCCACCGCGCTGACGCTGATGAGAGACCTCATCGGCCTTTGCACCAGATTCGCGACTACCATTTTATTGATCATGTTTAATCACGATATCTTAAGAAAGTGATGCGCAAACTTTACTCAATCCTCATCACTTGACTGCGGGCGGGGGCATTACGGCGCTCGATTGCGGCTGCGGCTTATTCAGGTTCACTACCTCGGCTCCCGCGGGCTGCTGCAGCGCAAATTGATCGTCCCGCAACGGCTTATTGATTTCGACCTTCAATAGGTTAAGCGTGATGTCGTACTCCTCCTCGGGCCGGGAAATTTCAATCCGCGAGGGGAAAACGACGCCGTCACGTTCTTTGTAATCCGCGTACCTGGCGTCGGTCACCAGCCTGGCCTGCTGGTCATAAATGTACTGGCGATGTGGTTGCAGGTCGGTTCGGCTGAACACAATTTTTCGCGAAAGCACTCCGTAACTGCCCTCTTTACGAATGACGATCAGTTCGTAGTCATCCTGCAGAACGCGGCGTCCTTTGGCATCATGCAAAATATCCGTGTTGTTTTCGAGAACGGCGATCTCAGTCTGCGGATCGATCGGACGAATCAAGAGCGCATCATAAATCTCCTGGGGCCGGATGCTTTCCATGGGCTGACTGGTGTCGTGCGTCTGCACATCGTTGCGGCCGATCACAAAGCGATTTTTGGGGGGAATCCATAGCTTGAATTCCTGGCCATCGCTCACCATGTCAAAGGCCGTCGTTCGGACAATCGGAAGCAGTCCGATCATGTGCAACATTGCCGGTTTGCGCGCCAGCACGTAGCCGCGAATTTCCTTGTAATCGGTGACATGGCCTTTTTTTGCGCCGCCGACCGAAGTATCGATATCCACCGTGGCCTGCAACGATTGGATCTTGCTGGCCTGCCGATTGATGATGTCGATTAATTGCGCTTGCGAAGCTTCTTTAAGCGGAACCTTTGAGTAAGTCTCCTCCACGGGGCGCGTACGCAGCAAACATCCCGTACTGGGCAGCACGGCAAGAAGCAATATGACATTCAAAAAAAGCGGGCTACGTCTCATGAAGATTCGGTGTTCTCCAGAACATTTGAGTATAGCGCGCGGAAAAGGGTGCAAGAACTCGTAGGGGAACTGTTTTGGGTGGGCGCTCGATTGGGTGACGCATGGATTTTCGGGCCTTCCGTGTCGACCGTTGCGCCTGAGGTTCGTGACGCTGACTAACAACATGTGTGCCATAGTCGACTCCTGCAGCGCTCTCGGGCGGTTTCATCGTCTACACTATTTGCTGTGCGAACCGTTTTCTGGGTTGCCATTCTTCTCGTCCTTGCCGCTGCTGGGTGGCTGGCGTGGGCGTTGATTGCGCCGACCGCGCCTTTTGCGCAAACCATAGTCTTGCTTCATCCTGGCTATTCCACGCGACGCATAGCGGCAGAGTTGAAGAAGAACGGAATCATCCGCAGTGAAGATGCTTTCATTCTTTGGCATTATTTTCGACGCGGGCGTTCGCTGAAGGCTGGCGAGTATCTTTTTGAAAAATCAGCGAACGCAATTGAAATTCAGAGGCGGCTTGCGCGCGGCGACGTGTACTTCCACACCGTGTTAGTGCCCGAAGGTTTTACAATGTTCGATATTGCGCGCGCGGTTGAAGCTGCGGGACTGGGCCCTGCGCAAGATTTTCTAAAAGTAGCGCAATCGGACACGGGCCTGATTGCGGATATTGCCCCGTCAGCACAGTCACTCGAAGGCTATCTGTTTCCGGACACCTACCAGTTCAGCCGCATGATGAGCATGGAAGCAATGGCCACTGCAATGGTGTGCCAGTTCCGCGTCGTTGCCCAGCAGATCGGACTCATTCAATCCCCGGCAGGCCAAGATCCTGAGCATTCTTCCAATGAACCGGCGAGCACCGAACCGGCAAAGTCCGGACACATCTGCCCTTCGATAATTTCAAATGTGAGCGTCCCCAACTCGGGCACAGCTCCGAACAGTCTCGAACGAACCGTCACGATGGCGTCGATCGTCGAGAAAGAAACCGCTGTTCCCGACGAGCNNGTCGCCAGCGTCTACTACAACCGCCTGGAAAAGAAGATCGCGCTCGACGCCGACCCCAGCGTTATTTACGCCGAGCTTCTGGCCGGGAGCTACACCGGCGCTCTGCATCACGAGGACATGCAGTTCAAATCGCCCTACAACACGTACACGCACGCCGGACTGCCGCCCGGTCCGATCGCCAACCCCGGGAAGAGCTCGCTCGAAGCCGCCATGCATCCGGCGCAGTCCGATTACTACTACTTTGTCGCCGATGCCGCCGGACATCATCGCTTCGCCCGCACCATCGAAGAGCACGACAAAAACGTCGCCGCCTATCGTCGGGCCATGCGAGGGCAGTAGAGAGTTGAGGCTGTGAGACCGTTGCCTCGGAAGGATTGCTCGAGCAGTACGATCATATCCGGAGGCTGAATAAGTCTTATTCTTCGTAGATCTGAGGTTGAGAAGTGGACTGAGGCCGCCGTCCTTCCATCCATCCCTGCAGAATCAAGACGGCAGCCATCCGGTCGACCGCCTTGGCACGCTTCTCGATCGAAATGTCCGTCTCGCGCAAGAGCCGATTGGCTTCGGCCGAGGTCAACCTCTCATCCCACAGATGCACCGGCACCCGGAAGCGCTTTCGCAGTTCCTCCGCGAAAACCAACATCTTGTCCGATTGTGTACCCTCTGCCCCGCTCATTCGGAGAGGCAGTCCCACCACGATTTCTTTCACGCGATATTCGCGAATCACGAGCTCCAGCGCCGCCATATCTGTCCGCTTATTCTGCCTCTGCAGCGTGTCCAATCCTTGTGCCGTAATTCCCAGAGGGTCGGATACCGCAATTCCGATCCTTCTGGATCCGACATCCAGGCCAAGCACCCTTCCTGACGACCTTTTATTTTGGGAATGCCTAGGCGAAGTGAGACTATTCGATCCGCTCGGCGAATTCGGATTCTCAATATTCACTCAGTCATTATATGGGCACTCCATTCCATGTTGTTGATTCAGCAACTATTGCGATTCCTTGCATCGGTATAAAGTGAATTTCAGCATCGCCTGTTCGGGCGTACCTGAGCCGTACCACCTTGATTTCAGTCCCATTTCGGGTATAGAATATTTCGGTAGCCATAACGTCTCCCTCACTGCCCTTTACCTGCCCGGGTGCTTATTTATGAACGGCGACTTAAATTTCCACATCGGCGATAAGGTGGTCTATCCAAACCACGGGGTAGGCGTGATCGAACAAATTAGCAGCCGGTCGGTCGGGACGACGGTCGAGAAGTTCTATCTGCTCAATATCAAAGCCAGCAGCCTCAAGGTAATGGTGCCTTGCAATAACGTAGGCAGTGTGGGCATTCGGCGAGTTGTCCGCAATGGAGAGGTCCAGAAGATTCTTGACTTTCTTTCGGTTTCTGACGATCTGAGCACCGCCGACTGGAAAGAACGCTTCAAAGACAATTCCGACCGCATGCGGACGGGTTCCCTTCTGGAAGTGGCCGGGGTTCTGAAAAGCCTGATTGCTCTTCACCAGGCAAAACCTCTATCGTTCCGCGAAAAAAAGATGCTGGAGCGCGCTCGATACCTGCTGGTGAGCGAAATTGCCATGTCGCGCAGCTGTGAGGAGACGAGAATTGAAGAACTCCTGACGATCGCATTGGCTAAGTGCAACCTCCGCTTTCCCGACGCTTCTGAATTTCAGGCCTGATAGCGGTACAAGTTTATCCTCTCACTCCGTTTAGGTCCCTTCCGACGAGCCCCGACCGTAAGCTTCACGACGAAAAATTTCCACAAAACGACAACGCCGGCCCTCGCGCTCGAATCCATTCCTCTGCGTCACGAAGAACATGAGCTGCGACGTTCGCATCGGCACCTCCGGTTTCCATTACAAGCACTGGGAAGGGACCGTTCTATCCGGATCGGAGAATGATCGAGTTGTCTCAAAGCCATCTACGTGTATTTCGATAACGACCAGTACGGTTACGCCGCGGCGAACGCTCTGAGCCTAAAGAATGTCCTAGCGGGGTAAGGTCTTAGGTTGAGACGCGCTCGCGAAATCCTTGCTCGTTCGAATGCGCCCTGGTGCGGCGAGAGGATAGCTAAATTCTTGGAGCAGGTCTTTCCGATAGCGGTTTTGCGGGCTGGGCGGCGATGGCAGGCGCACCATCATACTTGCCCGTCATGTCATACCAGCGTATGCGCAGCATTTCCTGACACATGCGCGCGCCATCGATTAAGGGATTGATGCGCGTACCGCCGCTGTGCCCCCAGTGTACCGGGACTTCTTCGGTTCGCAAACCAAACTTACGAGCCAGGAACAAAATTTCGGGATCGAATCCCCAGCGCTCGATCCTTTCGAGCGGAAAAATCTTTTGCGCTGCACGGCGAGTGAATCCTTTAAAGCCGCACTGCGTATCCTTGAATCGCAGCCCGAGGACGATCCGCATCAGCAGATTGAACATCCGTCCAAAAAGCTGCCGGTGCAGGGACTGACGCTGGGTTTGCAATTCCGCACGGAGCCATCGCGATCCTATGGCGATGTCGGCACCGGAAGCCAGCGCCCCGAGCAACTTCGGCATTTCCTCAATGGGAGACGATAAATCCGCGTCACTAAACACCACCACGTCGCCTCTCGAATTCAACACCCCATTGCGAACGCTATACCCCTTGCCGCGATTGCCAGGGTTCTCGACTAACCGAACGATCGGGCTTTTGGCTGCGAATTCGCGAACAATTTGCGCAGTATTATCTCGCGAGCCATCGTTCACCACGATGACCTCCGCGTCCCAGCCTTGCTGCCCGACGTAGGCCAGTACCTTCTCCAGGGTAGCCCCTAGTCGCTGACTTTCGTTATAGGCTGGAATCACGATGCTGTAGGTCATGTCGTCGAATGGTCTCATTGCAATCCGGCCGCCCGGAATGCATAAGATGTCATTTCCTGCCCTAACGTTGCCGGATGGAAGCTGCGCCATTGTACGTCCAACCGAGTCGGGAGGGAAGGTAACCTGCGGTAACCAAACGAAGAGCAGGTCAGAGCAGCGGAAAACTCTCGCATGCTTTTACGCCACGTTGCGTTTTTCCAGCAACATGCCAAAAAACTCACTTACCAGCTCGGCATCCAGTAAACCCAGGCGGGCTTTTTCGCGCATGGTCTGTGCGGACAACTCATGCCCAATGGCGGGCTTATAAGGTCGCGCCGTGCGAAGAGCGTCATATACATCCACCACCTGGAGAATCCCTGGCAACAACGGAATTTCGCCCTTTCGCAGGCCATCCGGATAACCCGAGCCATCCACATGCTCGTGATGATGTCTAATGATCGGAAGAACCAGGCGCAATGACTTTAGCGGTTTGCAAATATTTTCACCTGTCACCGGATGCTGCTTCATCACGACCCACTCTTCTGGAGTCAGGTCGCTGCCCTTTTTCAGAATGTCATCCGGGACCGCAATCTTGCCCAAGTCGTGGAGATAACCGCCGCGGCCTAGCGCCACCAGGGAGTTTTCATCCAATCCCATGTACCGCCCCAATTCGGTGGCATTTACCGCAAGGCGCTCGCAATGTCCCTCGGTGTATGGGTCGCGGCCTTCGACAATTAACCCCAGGGTGCAAAGTACAGAGTCCGCCGTCTCCAATTCGTCGGTAAACTCTTTCATCTTTAACAGCGACTTTACCCGCGCGGTCAGTTCTTCTGCCAGCACCGGTTTGTTCAAAAAGTCGTCCGCGCCGGCTTCAATTCCGCGCAGCTTTTCAGCGCCGTCGCTCAACCCGGTGATGAGCACAAATGGAATCAATCGGGTCGCCGGATCGTCCTTCATATCCCGGCACAACTCATAGCCGGATTTCCCCGGCATTCGCACGTCCGAAAGAATTAAATCCGGAGCCTGACGGCGCACCTCGACCTCAGCCGCCTGCGCATCCCCGGCCGTCACCACGTCATAACCACGCATGGTGAGCAGTTGCCCCATCAACGCGGCGATTCCGGGATTGTCGTCCACTACGAGAATTCGCGCCGCCTGCTTGTGTGCCTCCACCATATTCATCTTTGAGTCTGAGTCCTGTTTTGCGCGGCGAGTTGTATGAGGGCCGCTGCTTAAGGGTGGACGGGAATCGCCAGGAAAACTCATGAAGATGGTTATTGCACTTCTATTCTACTGCGTCCATTCATTCTCGCACGGATTCTCCGCCCCTTCGAATATGAAAGTTGCATGATGAGATTCTGTTTCCAAATGATCGATTCCAATTCCATTTCCGGAATCACAGCGCAAATTGTGACGCTTAACCTTGCCCGCCCGCTTGACTCATGACTAATCTCGGCCATGCATCGTTACATCGTGACACTGCTCTTTATTCTCAGCTGCAATCTGACTCTTGCCGCGTCCGCCACGAAGACTCACACGATCGCGTTCGGCAAATGGACCACGGTTCAATGGAACATTGGTCAAACGTCTCTGGACCCCAACCAGTCGCAGAAGAAACTGGTGCCGCTGAAGATTCGCGCACTTCTCGTTGACACTCGCCTCAGAGAATTCACCGTCGGAGCTCCTCATGACGTGACCGAACGCATATTCGTAGTGCAGCGTGCCTTTCGCATCAATGACAGCCTTCCACAGGAGTCTAATTCACCACCTCACTGGCAATGGCAGCGCGGCGGATGGCTCCTGGTCGACCGAGTAACCGGCCGCGTCACTCCGATCAACCTGCCCGAGTTCGATCCGCTCAATTCCGCGGCGAGTTGGTATCGCGACTATGCCGCCTATTGCGGTGTCTCGGAAGATGGAAAAAAGATTTACGCGGTTGTCGCCCAACTCAGCCGCCGCAAGCCGGTGTTGAATAAACCGATCGACGGGCTAACAATTCTTGAATCGGGAGGCATCGATTCGGGAGGCGCCCGACCAAGCGGTACCGCGGGGGATCAGACGCGCGGTCTGCCGGATTCTTTGTGCCCCAGCCCGGCATGGCAGCGCTCTCCCACAAGAGTTGCCTTCGAACCAGCAGGCGTGAACAAACAAACTTTTGCCGTCCGTGGTCATACCATCGATCTAATCACCGATGGTGATGACGAAGAAGAAGCCGAAAAATGACGAACGAAAAATCGCGAACCATGAGGCGATGAGAATCACCTAGCCGGCCTCGACCACTGTTACCTTTTCCTTGCCAGCCGTCTCGAGCACTTTCGCGCTGGTCACCAGAATCACGGATAGAACGACGATCACACTTCCCGTCACGATGAAGCGATCCACACGCTCATGCAGAATCAACCATCCCAAGAAGACTGCGACCACCGGATTCACATACGCATAAGTCGAGACCTTGGAAGTAGGTACATGCTCAAGCAGCCAGATGTAAGCGGTATATCCAATCCACGACCCGCACACTACCAGATACATCGTCGCGCTGACTCCGCGCATGGTCCAAGTTACGCGCGAGAAATCTCCCGCCAGCAGCGCGAAAATAAAATTCGCCACGCCCGCCGCCGTCACCTGCCATCCGGTCGCACTGAAGACGTCCATTCCTGACTGCCATCGCTTCGACAGTACAGAGCCCAGCGCCCATAAGAACGATCCGCCGAGCAAACTGACCGAGGCAAACAATTCTCGCCGTCCCATCGCGGATGTCGAATGTAACTCCGGCCAAAAAAGTACGAATAAACCTACGATTCCCAGCGCGAGCCCCGCCTTGCCTCGCCATGAAATCCGGTGATGTCCCAGCAACAGTGAGTCCAGCACTAGAAACCACAAGGGCGTAATCGCAACAATCAGCGCCGCCAGCCCCGATGGAACCGTCTGCTCGGCCCAGGACAATGTTAAGTTTCCGCCCATCAGCAAGAGGATTCCCACCACGGACGCCAGCGCAATCTGCTTCGCCGAATACCAAACCTTGCGCCCCATTGCGGCACACACCGCCAGCATTACCACGCCGGCAATCGAAAACCGCACACCACACATCAGCGCGGGCGGAATGCTTTGCACCGCGATATCAATGGCAAGATAAGTCGATCCCCAAAATAGATACACCAAGCCGAAGGCAAGAATCACCGCAAACCGGCTTGGGCTGTGAGCTTTGGACATGTGAGAGAAAAGCGGAGAAGCTAAAACATATCAGAGAAGTTTGTGGAGGACTGGGATTCTAAAAACTGAACCCACACATTGAACGCCACAGTTAAGATAGATTTGTCATCCAGAGGCAGCCGTTCTTCGGGCGAATAAAAGTGCCTCCTGAGCGACCACCTCAGCCCGCAAGGTGCACTACTTCAATTTCTCGTACTCCGCCTTGGCTTCTTTCAACAAAGGCAAATCCGCGTCGGCATCTTTCCACGCTGCCAAAAAATCCTGATACGCCAGCTTCGCTTTCGCCGTATCACCTTGCATCGCATAGGCACGCCCCAACCCCAGATGAGCCAGGGTATAGCGCGGATTCGTGGGATCGATCCCTTGATGGTCTAGTATGGTTTGGTATTCGATCGCAGCCTTCGCTCCATCTCGGGCGTGCAGCAAGGCTTGGCCTCGCAGATAAGGCACGAAGTATGGAGCGGCAATCGGCCCAGCGGACAATTCAAAAGGCGTGGCCGAACTCAGCACCTCTACTGCCTGCAGCGCATGATTTTGATCGATGTCAATTACCGCCCGCACACCGGGCGCGTATGCCTGATTGAGAAATGTATCCAGCGGCCATTCCTTCACCTGAGCGTCGATCAGGGTCTGGGCTCGCGCGGTGTCTCCGGTCAGCGCAAAAACATAGGCAGCATGCCCGCGCAGATCAGGACTGTCGCTTGCGGCCAGAGCCCGGTTGATTGTCTGGCGCGCTTCTGGCAGCAATCCTATCTCCGCTTCGCAGATCGCCTGGCCCAACCGAGCGGATGCCCCGGAATCCTTTAATCCTCGCGCCTCGTACACGCTTGCCGCATGCGCATAGCTGGCTCTCGCAGCTTTTACTTGCCCCTTCGCGCATTCACCTTGCGCCTGCAAACTCAACAGAACCGGCTCCTGCGCCTTACCCGCGGACTGCGCTATCTCCTGCCGCATCGTGTCTTCGTCGCCCCGAGCATAGGCAACGCTGTAAAGCGTGATATGCATCACCCACGGTGAAGCCTTTTGTGCAAAGGCTTGCTCCGCGACCGCTTTCCCTTCGTCGTACCGGTTCAACGACTGGTAGGCTTGCGCCAGATTTTTATAAGCGTATTGGTCCTTCGGATTAATCCGGAGTGCCTCATTTTCAGCGACAATGGATTTTTCCGTCTGCCCCATTTCCTGCTGCAGGAGCGCCAGATTGTCCCGCGAAACGGTATCCCGCGGATACGCCTGAATCCAGTCCTCGTAGGTCTCCGCAGCCTTATCCATTTGCCGCGTCACTTCGTCATAATAATGGGCCGTAATGTAAAGCTTTTCCTTTTCGCTGGCCCGGTCTCTTGCCTCAAACGCCCTGCGCAAATACATCACCGCGTCTTTGTCGTTGCCCAAATTGTAATAAGCAACACCCAGCGTTGCGAGGGCCGTGGCGAAGTTAGGATCGAGTTCCACCGCGCGTTGTAAGTGCGGAATAGCAGCCTCGTCCTCTACTCGCTCGTGATCTGCCTGCCCCTGGCTGAACTCTTTCAGTGCTTCGAGCGACGACGTAGTGGCGGCTTCCAGCGGCGTCGCGTACTTTTGTACAGAGACAATCGACTCTCCAAGCTTCTCTCTTACGCTGGATGCGGCGCGATCCAGCGACTTCAATACCTGCTCTTTACTGTCCGCCTCCACCTGTTCGCGTGCCAGCGAATCGCCGTTCTGCGCATTCACCGCTTCCAGCGTCACCACGTAATGGCTTCCCAGGCTTGAGATCGAGCCCAGCAACATTGCCTTTACGCCTTCGCGCTGACAGATTTCACGGGCAACGTCGCTGGTGACTCGTTCGTCTCCCGAGCGCCCCATGAATTTCAATGCTTCGCGAATTCGCGACTGCGAGAGAATATTGAGATAAGGCGACTGCTCCAACTGTACAGCCAATGCCTCTTTCAACGTTCCATCGAACACCGGATCGCCGGTGGTATTCACGAAATCTGCCAGCAACACGCTGTCTTTCTCCGTCAACCGGACGGACCGCCGCGACCGTAGATAAAGCCCACCCGCAATCAGCGCGGCAATGATTACCAGCGCAACAGTAGCAGCGAGTTTCCAGGACCTGTTTCCCCGAGTCGGGCTGACCTGCGGCACGCTAACATGAGTCGCGTTGCCCTGAGCCGTACCTACAGCCGAAGATGAGGGTGCCAAAGCCACATGGGCCGTAGCCGGTTGCTGCGATCCCGAAGCCGCCGGTGGAACTGGAGATTCGACCAACGCCGGATAAGAATCCGATTGCGCCACCGCCGCGCGCCCGCTCTCCGTGTCCCGCTTCAAACGTTGCAAGTCCGCGCGAATGTCCGCCGCATGCTGGTACCGCAGATTGCGGTCCTTCTCAATCGCCTTGTTGATCACATCCTCCAACTTTGGCGGCAGATCGGGATTCAACCGTATTGCGGGAACCGGAGCACGATCCAGAATGGACTGAAAGATTAGAGCCGAAGTTTCTCCGCGAAACGGCAGCGTGCCAGTGCCCATCTCATAAAGCACCACGCCGAAGGAAAAAAGATCCGTGCGCGAATCCAGTTCTTTTCCTTTTGCCTGCTCGGGAGACATATACGCAACCGTTCCCAGAGTTGATCCCGGGCTGGTCAAGTGCTCTTCCACAGCCACGGCGGTTGGCGCAGTGACGTCAGGTACGTGGCTCGCCGATGCCGGATTCGCCTTCAACTTCGCCAATCCGAAGTCCAGAATCTTCGCGTGCCCACGCTTGGTCACAAAAATATTTGCCGGCTTAATATCCCGGTGCACAATGCCTTCGGCGTGCGCCGCATCCAACGCATCCGCAATCTCGATTCCCAACGCGAGGATCGTCTCCAACTCCATCGCTCGGCTGCCAATCAAATGCTTGAGAGTTGCCCCGTCCAGGAATTCCATTACCAGGAACGCGCGCCCATTCTCTTCGCCAATATCGTAGATCGTGCAAATATTCGGATGATTGAGAGCGGACGCCGCCTTGGCCTCCCGGCGAAATCTTTCTAAAGACTGACGATCCTGCGCCAGCTCTTCCGGTAAGAACTTCAGTGCAACGAAGCGGCCCAGGCGCGTGTCTTCGGCCTTGTACACCACACCCATGCCACCGCCGCCCAGCTTCTCAACAATTCGATAATGCGAAATTGTCTGGTCGAGCAAGAAGAACCTCGCCGTGCAGTAGCAGCCATGCTAGGCGGTGTTCAACATGATGTCAAAATTTTACAGCGAACACATAGCGAATCCCAATTGCGGCAACCACCAACAATGGGGGGTTACGCAGCGCTTCGTCGCCACGTATAATGATTTTGAACAAGATGTCATCCGATGCTGCGCAACCGACCCAATTCGCACCTGCCCGAGTGCTGGCTACACTGCTTAGTGTGCCCGCGCCGTTACCGTGCAAATCTCCCCACCCGGCTTCGTCCTAGTCTTTTCGGTAGTGACTAACAAATCCTTCTTCTGATTCCCTCGCTCTGCGTGTGTCTGGAAACAGCCCGCGCACTCTTCGAATTTTTATCGATTGGCCACAGCCCTGAGGAGGATTCCCATGACCACGAAGACGATGACCACAGCTGTAGAAGAAAAAATCGAGCCAAGAAAAGCAGGCCCAAGAATCAAGACCGCACTCCCAGGACCCAATGCCAAACGCGTGCTAGCGAGAGATGAGCAGTATATTTCGCCGTCCTATACGAGGTCGTATCCACTGGTCGCCAAGAGCGGCAAAGGCATTGTGATCACCGATGTTGACGGCAACGAGTTCTACGACTTCTCCGCCGGTATTGCCGTAACGTCAACCGGACATTGCCATCCGGACGTGGTCGCCGCCATGCAGAAGCAGACGGGCGAACTGATCCACATGTCAGGCACGGATTTCTATTACGAGAACATGGTTGAACTCGCGGAGCGTCTCTCGAAGATCGCGCCGATGCCTGGTCCGCACAAAATCTACTACGGTAACTCTGGAGCGGAGGCGATCGAGTGCGCGCTGAAGCTGGCTCGCTATCACACCAAACGCCAGAACATCATCGCGTTCTTTGGCGCATTCCATGGGCGCACCATGGGCGCACTATCGCTGACTGCCTCGAAACCGCAGCAACGGCGACGCTTTGCGCCGCTCATGCCGGGAGTGACGCACGTACGTTATCCGGATGTTTATCGCGGTTGCTCTGGTGGACAACAAGACGCGGAAAAGTTTGCGCTGGGCTGTGCGCGCTATATCGAAGAGAAGCTTTTCAAGACGATCCTCGCTCCGGAAGAAGTGGCGGCGATTTTCGTCGAGCCGGTGCAGGGCGAAGGCGGATATGTCGTTGCGCCAACCATTTTTATGCAAGAACTGAGGCGCATCTGCGATCGTCACGGAATCATGCTTGTTCTGGATGAAGTGCAGAGTGGAGTAGGCCGCACCGGCAAGTGGTGGGCGGTGGAACACACCGGGGTTGAGCCGGACATGGTTTGCATGGCAAAAGGAATTGCTTCCGGCATGCCGCTGGGCATCACGTTGACGCGGGCTGAAATCATGGACTGGGTGCCGGGATCGCACGCCTCCACCTTTGGAGGGAACCCAGTGTGCGTGGCGGCCGCGCTGGCTACTCTCGCCGTGATTGAAAAAGAAAATCTGCTCGATCACTCGGCGGAGGTGGGGGCGCACATGATGAAGCGCATGGCGGACTGGCCCGCGAAGCTGCGACTGGTGGGCGATGTGCGGGGGCGCGGCCTTATGCTTGGAGTGGAAATTGTGAAAGATAAGAAGACCAAGGAATACGGCGCGGCAGAGCGAGACCGAATCGTCGAGAAAGCATTCGAGCATGGCGTACTCTTCCTGGGCTGCGGCCCGAGCACCATCCGAATATGCCCTCCGCTAGTGGTGACCAAGGTAGAAGCCGACGTTGCGATGGACGTGCTGGAGGAGTGTATTCGAGAAGTAGGCAGGTAGGGATTTCTGCCTTTTTGCCACAAATTCCGACCCGAACGCGAGCGCAATATTGTGGTTACGTTTCGGCGATAAACATCAAGGGAACGACCCATCTGTCGACGCAATCGTTCCCGGAAATCCCTGACGGCCACACCGGATTGAACTCGCAGCTCTGCGCTCGTATACTTACAGCCCGCCATGAAAGTAATCGTAATTATTCCGGCTGCCGGACTTGGAACCCGAATGGCATCAAAGGCCGGGATTCAGGGCAAGGACAAGAAGACGCAGCCATCAAAGCAATTCACTGAATTGGCCGGAACACCAATTCTTATTCATACCCTGCGCAGGTTTGCCGCAGTGGGCGCGGTCAGCGAAATCTGGATTGCCTTACGAGACAATGAGATCTCCGGTTTCCGGACACGCTTGGAGACCGAAGCCCGGGACGTACTGGAGAAAAAGGTGGAGTTGGTGGTGGGTGGGGAGCATCGACAGCAGTCCGTGCAGAGTGCGTTGAATGCGCTTCGTGCGGCAGCTGGCGATATTGTGTTGGTTCACGACGCGGTGCGGCCGTTCGTGACCTCGGAAATCAT
This sequence comes from Acidobacteriaceae bacterium, assembly GCA_003165455.1. Classification (GTDB taxonomy): domain Bacteria; phylum Acidobacteriota; class Terriglobia; order Terriglobales; family Acidobacteriaceae; genus Sulfotelmatobacter. Next base: position 17,613 of record PLUJ01000250.1, read on the forward strand.
TCAGGAAGTGATCGAGGGCGCTAAGAAATATGGCGCAGCCATCGCCGGCCTTCCCGCCGTCGACACAGTGAAGCAGGTCGAGCGCACTGCGGAAGGCGCGTTGATCAAATCTACAATCCCAAGGGTCGGAATCGTCCTGGCACAAACTCCTCAGGGGTTTCGCTATCACGTCCTCAAGAAGGCGTTCGACGAAGCGGCGGCTGATGGCTATGTCGGCACGGATGAATCTTCTCTGGTCGAACGATCGGGCCATGCAGTTGCCGTGGTCATGGGCTCCCCGCAGAACATCAAGATCACAGCTCCCGCGGATATGCAGCTGGCCGAGTTTTACTTAAAGACAAGTCACTGATCTCGCATACCACGCATTCTTAAGAGACCAGGCCATCGATCAACGAACGATTAACCGACAAATTATGAATCGAGAAAACACGAATCGACAAACCGCGAAGCCTGCCATAAGAATCGGTCACGGTTTCGATTCGCATGAATTCCATGATGGAATCCAGTTGAAGATTGGCGGTGTCGTGTTGGCGCATCACCGCGGTTTGGGTGGCCACTCCGATGGCGACGTTTTACTACACGCCATTACTGATGCTTTGCTCGGCGCCGTGGCTGCACCGGATATTGGAGCCCTCTTCCCGCCATCAGATCCGAAGTGGAAAGGTGCGGATTCTGCCGTATTCCTGCGCGAGGCCCTCCAGCGAGTGGAGCACGCCGGTTACGCCGTCGCGAACATCGATTCCAGCCTGATCCTGGCAGCACCGAAGATTGGTCCGCACGCCGGAAAAATTCGAGATCGTGTGGCCGAATTGCTGGGCGTGCCCGCCGATTGCGTCGGGCTCAAAGCAAAAACTCCGGAAGGTCTGAACCTGGATAACACCGCTATCGCTCACGTAGTGGTATTGATCGAGCGAACCGACCGTACGTAGAAGAAACTTGAGATCAGAACAGAGCATCCGTGATTTTGATCGCGAATTCGCCAGAATATTTTAGCCGCTGGATTCGCTCAACCCAGCCCTTCGCTTCGCCGCGCTGCCGCCGATTTCACGAACGCGTCAAAAATCGCCCGCGACGGCGGATCGTTCTCGACGGACCGTTCGGGATGCCACTGCACGGCGACAACAAAATGATCCGGCACCGTTCCTTCCAGTGCTTCGACGATTCCGTCCTCCGCGCACTGCCCCACAATTCGCAGGCCGTCGCCAACCTTATCGGCTGATTGATGATGCGATGAATTCACCGGCAGGACAGATCTTGCTGCATCGGCAAAAAGGATGCTCGCAAGCTTCGAATCGGGCGCCAGCTTCACTTCGTGCGCGACGGGAACCTTCTTCCCCGCCTTGTGATCGACGCGCCCGCGGAGTTCCTCCGGCAAAAAATCCGGAATGTGCTGAATGAGCGATCCTTTGCAATAAACATTCAGGCTTTGTAAGCCGTAGCAGATACCCAGAATCGGTTTGCGCTCGCGGTATGCATCCCGCAGCAGAAGTTGATCGACCTGGTCGCGAAGCGGATCGGCTGGTGCCGTATGGGAGGACCGTATTGCATCGAACTTTGAAGGGTCAACGTCCGCATTGCTGCCGGGTAGAAGTACGCCGTTACAGGCGTCCACAACTTTCTGCGCCTCTTCGAGGGTCCACCCCAGCTCAACGCGAACCGGTTCTCCGCCAGCCAGCCTCACGGCGTCTTCATATTGTGGAATCGATCGCTCCGCGTAGTCGCGATCGCCGGAATGCGGCATGGGAATGGCGATTCGGGGCAGATTGGCCGGCATGTCAACTCACTCTCGCAATCGCTGCCAAAGCCCTCGATTGCCGGAAGTGGCGAATCTCCATAGTGAGTGCAAGCACAAAAATGATGCCTCCCGCCACCACAGCCGCGGGGAGTGCAACGTGCCGGTATGCGACTGTCATATTCGGTTGCACGCCGCGGCTCATCGCTACAATCACTGTCCCTATAATTCCCCCCAGCAAGCTCACGGCAAACACCAGTAGAGTACCGATGAACGTCATCAGCAGAACGCGAACCGGAATCGCGTACCATCTGGGTATGCGGTTCTGAACTTTCTGCGGCATAACTCTAACCTACACCATGCCCGAGAGCGCTGCGTCGGTCAAGGTTCAAGTAGGTCAAGGTTCAAGTAGGTCAAGGTTCAGGTCGCTCGAGTTTAGGTCGCTCGAGTTTAGGTCGCTCGAGTTTCAGATCGTCGAACTCCGGGTCAGTCAGGCTCAGTAGGAAACCTTGTCCGGCTTATCCTTCCAAGCGCGAAACCCTTCCGCCGCCTGATCGCGCATTATTTGAACCATGGGGATTTTGCGCCGTTCGAACGGCTGCTCCAGTTCCCGATAGATAAACACATCGTCGAATCCAATGGCGGCCGCATCCGCCGCCGTGTTGGCAAAGTAAACGCACGACAGCCGCGCCCAGTAAATTGCGCCCAGGCACATGGGGCAAGGCTCGCAAGAGCTATAAATTTCGCAGCCCTCCAGGTCGAAGGCGCCAAGCTTCAGGCAAGCGCGGCGAATGGCCAGCATTTCCGCATGCGCGGTAGGATCATTCAGCGTGCTGACTTGATTCGCACCTTCCCCGATGATGGAGCCGTCTTTGACGACCACCGCGCCGAATGGACCTCCGCCCATGCGGACGTTGTCGACGGACAGTTGGATGGCCCGCGCCATGAACCGATTTTCCATGTCTTCACTCTAACCCGTAGGGTCCGTTTCGCGCCGCCGAAGTGCAAGACCCAAATGTGAGCAAGAGATGCGAGGATAAACGCGGCATGAATGATTGCTCGAAAAGATTGTCATTACGTTTCGTCGTAAGAACTGAACTACAGGAGAGAACTTGATCATCCTGCTGATGGGAGTATCGGGAGCCGGTAAGACCACAGTTGGACGCTTGCTTGCCTCCGAACTGGGATGGGACTTCGTGGACGCGGACGATTATCACTCGCAATCGAATATCGAAACAATGCGCTCAGGAATTGCCTTAACCGACGCCGACCGCGAACCCTGGCTGAAAGCCCTGACCACTCTGATTGCAGACAGAATGGCAACAGGCCAAAAAACTGTCCTGGCCTGCTCGGCTCTAAAACAGTCCTACCGAGATCGTTTCGCGGTCGGCTCGGAGGTCTGCATCGTTTATTTGAAAGTAAGCGTGCCTGTATTGCGGGAAAGATTGCGCCAGCGCCCACACCACTTCATGACGGAAGCGTTGCTTCAAAGTCAGCTCGCCACATTGCAAGAGCCCGAAGGCTCGGCCGCGGTGGATGGCGATGTTCCGCCCGCGGAGGTGGTGGCCCGTATATTGAAACAATTGGCTATGCGCTGAATCCTTGCGATGCTACAATCTAACTAACTGGTTAATTAACATAATGGCGGCCAATAAACAAATGCGTCCGGCGGACCGCAAGAGTCGCAATTCGACTCGCATGGGTTCGCGTAACCAGCCCGCGGAAAGCCGCGCCGCAATATTGCGCGCTGCTGCGCGAGAGTTTGCGGAGAGCGGCATTGCCGGCGCCCGTACCGACACCATCGCCCGCGAAGCTCACGTCAATAAGGCCCTTATTTATTACTACTTCAAGGATAAGGAAAATCTTTATGGCGCAGTGCTCGATTATGCATTTTCAGGAATGAGAGCCAACGTCTATCAGGCTCTCGATAGCAATTCCCCTCCGCGACAGAAAATCCTCGCCTACGCCGGCGCATACTTTGATTTCATCGCCTCGAATCCGATTTATCCCAAGCTGATGCAGCGCGAAATGATGAGGGCCAGGGAGGGCGATTCGTTGCATATCGACAGGCTGGTAAAAACCTACTTCCAGCCTATCTATGGTCGAGTGGGCCAAGTGCTTCTCGAGGGAATTGCCCAGGGCGAATTCCGCAAGGTGGACCCCGCTCACTTCATCCCCTCGATGCTGGCTGTGATCGTTTTCTATTTCAGCAGCGCCCCGGTGATGCGTCGGATCGTACGCTTCAATCCGCTCGCACCATTCCGGATTGCCGAGCGGCGCGCCGCAGTTCTCGATTTTATTTCCGCAGCTCTGTTTGTTCCAAGTGCAGTACCGCAAGGAGTCCGCTCATGAGCGCCCGCAACCGCTTCGTCATTCTTCTCAGCATCATCTTCGTAATCTCGGTGATCTACTACATTTTTTCTGCGGACCATTCAAGGGATCTGGTGCTGATTGGAACCGTCGATTCCAACCAGGTAATCGTCAGCGCCCAGGTGGAAGGACGCATTCAGAAGTTGCTGGTTGACGAAGGTACGCCGGTAAAGGCTGGCGACCTGATCGCGGTCCTCGATCCTTCTGAACTGCAAACGCAGGAAGCTGCCGCCGCGGCAAACATTGCGAGTCTGCAAAACAAAGTTGCACAGATGCAGCACACCGAACAATCGACCACCGGCTCCACGTCCAGTGATGTGGCGAATGCTCGCGCCAAGCTGGCTTCGGCCCAGGCGCAACTCCTGCAGGCAAAGGCAACGCTCGATCGCACCGAGAGTGACAGTCGTCGCATGGTCGCTTTGGCGAAGGCTGGCGTAGAGTCCGATCAGGATCGCGTGCAAGCTGAAACCAATTTGCAAGCGGCGCAAGCCACCGTACAAGCTCAGCAGGAATTGGTGAAGGCGGCGGAAGCGGACCTCACATCCGCCATCGCGCGTACCCAGCAAGCCAATGCCGCCAAGAGCACCGTGGAATCCACCGTCGCCGATCTCAAGAATGCCATCGCACAAAAAAATCAAGCCGCGGTACGCCTTGGATACACCAATGTTTACGCGCCCGTCAACGGCACGGTTTCGGTGCGCGCTGCCCGTCAGGGAGAAGTCGTCAACATTGGCGCTCCCATCGTCACCATTGTCGATCTCACGGATACGTGGGTTCGCGCCGCGATTCCCGAGACCGACGCCGACCACATCGGCTATGGGGATGTATTGAAAGTCCGGTTGCCGGGAGGCACCATCACCAGCGGAAAAGTATTTTTCAAAGGCGTGGAAGGCGACTTTGCGACGCAGCGCGATGTAAGCCGCCGCAAGCGCGACATTGAAACCGTACAGATCAAGCTGCTCATCGACAATCCCGGGATGAGATACGTCCCCGGCATGATTGCCGAGGTCTACGTTCCCAAAGAAAAGCTGGTGAAGCCGTGACCTCGCCAACCCCATCCTCGAACGCGGCCACGATGCCCGCCGCGGCTGCCACGACGCCCGCTATTGCTGTCGAGAACATCGTGAAGCGCTACGGGACCTTCGAGGCGGTCAAAGGCGTCAGCTTCGAGGTCGCCGACGGCGAGATTTTCGGACTCCTCGGGCCGAATGGTGCGGGCAAATCCACTCTGATCCGGATGATGACCACCCTCATCCCGGTCACCGCGGGACGCGCGCTGATCGCTGGGCACGATGTCACACGCGAGCCCGACGCGGTGAGGCGCCTCATCGGAGTCATCCCTCAGGCGCTCACCAGCGACATCGATCTCACCGTTGAAGAGAATCTCTCCATCTATGCCAAGCTCTACGGCGTGCCGCGCGTGCAGCGGGAACAGAACATTGCGCGGCTCCTCGAGGCCGTCGACCTGACCAAGTGGCGCGAGGCGCAAACCAAGACCCTTTCCGGTGGTATGAGAAGGCGCCTCGAGATCGCACGCGGGCTCGTCCACAATCCACGCATCTTCTTTCTCGATGAGCCCACTACCGGCCTTGATCCTGTCTCCCGCGTCGCGGTCTGGGAGATGCTCGACAAGCTCCGCACCAGCATGAAGCTCACGATTCTGATCACAACCCATTACATGGACGAAGCCG
>PLUJ01000209.1 GCA_003165455.1 Acidobacteriaceae bacterium
CCCATGTAACGCTCGGTGTAAATGCTGTCGTAGTTGATCTGGTCGGTGACCGGGGCGACGGCAACTCCGGCGCGGAAGCGGTCGGAGTGGGTCATGGCGTAGAGCGTCATGGAACCGCCGTTGGACCATCCCCACATGGCCAGGCGGTCTTGATCCAATTGCGGGTACCGGGCACGAAGCTGGTCGAGCGCGGTGAGCTGATCTTTCAACTCGATGGCGCCGAACTCGTGGCGAATGGCGGTTTGAAATTTGCGATCACGTCCGGGAGTACCGCGGTTATCGACCGCGAAGATGGCGAAGCCGTCGCGGGAAAGAATTTCGTCGAAGGGATTGGTGGGCGCTTTCAACACCAATTGTGCGGCGGGGCCGCCATAGATGTTGACGATGACAGGAATCTTGCCGCTGGCGGGGGGATTTGGGGGAAGCAATAATCGTCCGTAGAGCGTGGTTCCATCGTCGGCTTTGAATTCGAGATACTCGGGAGCGCGCACGCCGTATTCTTTTGCCTCGTCCACGGCAGACCAGATTGGCGAACACTTACCGCCAACGGTACAGACGGAAATTTGGGTTGTCGTGCTGGGGCCGATGAAGCTGTTTTCGTAGTGTTTGCCATCGTCGGCAAATTTCGCACCCGACATCCCTTCTTCTTTGGTGAGCTGCTGCATTCCGGTGCCATCCAGCTTGATGGAGAAGACGTGGCGTTGGCGGGGATCGTCTTTGTTGGAGGAAAAGAAGACCGTTCCGGCGGATTCGTCCGTGCCATCGACGCCGAGCACTTCGTAATCGCCCTTGGTGAGTTGGAGTTCGAGTTTGGCTTCGCCGCCGAGCGGATTCGACTTGTCGAAGCTGTAGAGATACAGCTGGGTGTGGCCATCACGCCAGCTTGACCAAAGGAACCGGTCGCCGGATTTCAGTACGCGGAAATCGTCATTCACATTGATCCATGCGTCGGGGGCTGCCTCGGTGAGAACCTTGGCCGATTTGCCGGACTTGGCATCGACGAAGTAGAGATCCATTTTGTCCTGATTGCGATTTAAGACTTGCGCCCAGAGGATTCCGTTGCGTACCCAGCCGAAACGCGGAATGTAAGCTTCGGGATCGTTGGTCAGCGAGATCCAGCGTACCTTGCCTTTTTCGACGCCTACCACGCCCAACTTGACGGTGGGATTGGGATCTCCGACGTCAGGATACTTTTCGCTATCGACGGTGGCGTGAGTGGGAATCAGATTGCTGATTGGGTACGTGGGAACCCTGGTTTCGTCCATGTGAAGGAAGACAAGTTCTTTACTATCGGGCGACCAGAAATAATTGCTGCGCACGGCGAACTCCTCGGCGTAGACCCAGTCGATGTCTCCGTTGAAGAGATCGTCTTTTGTGTCGGCCGTGAGCTGCCTCTCGTCTGTGCCGTCGACGGTTCGCACATAAAGGTTGTGCTTGCGGATGTAGGAGACGTGGCTGCCATCGGGAGAAAACTTGGGATCGTTGTTGGGATCGGGTGCAGAGGTAAATTGGACGGAGGTGTTGGTGGATAAATCAAAGAGCCACAACTGTCCCTGGGAGTCGAAGATGAGGTGCTTGGAATCGGGCGCCCAGAGGTAGGCGGCGACGTGATAGCGGGTCAGACGCTCTTTCTCGCGCTCATCTTTTACCTTGTTATAGTCGGGGGCCAAAGACGACAATTTGGCGGCAGTGACTAAGACTTTCTTTTCGCCTGTGCCCGCGTCGACGGACCAGAGTTCGCCCTGCTCGCCTTTGCTATCCCGCTGGAGGTAGGTGAGTTTGGTGCCGTCGGGACTCCACTCGATAGTCTCCGGGCCGCGACTGGCGAGACCGCCTGGGGCGAAGAGCGATTCGATGGTCAGCGGCTTGGCGGGTGGCGCGGATTGGGCCTGGAGGCGCGCTCCGACACCGCAAATAAAAATAAGCGCAAGGGTAAGCGCAAAAACACACGACTGTCTTTTCACGTAGCAACCCCTTAGAGATAAAGTTTTAGAGAATTACCGGGCGAACGAAAAAGTGTACACCCAAAAGCAAAAGGAGCGGAGGGTTTTGGGGATTGTGGTTGTACAGGTGGGGAGCCTCGGGTTTGTGCGTGCTAGAATCAGACTACTAGAGCTATGGTACTAGAATTAAAGGGCTGAGTTCTTCGCGGATGCTTCCAGAAATAGAAAATCTGCTTCACCTGCAAGACGCGGACAAGGAAATTCGGCGCTTGCAGGAAGAAGTCGCCGAACTGCCCAAGCGTGTTGCCGTGATTGAACATAAGCTTGCGGCGACGAAACTGAAATTAGAGAGAGCGCAGGCTGCCGTTAAGGCGGATGAGGCCTCCCGCCGGAAGTACGAGACAACGATCACCGATCTGCGCGGAAAAATCTCCAAGTACCGCGATCAATCCCTGGCGGTAAAAACCAACGAGCAATATAAAGCACTGCTGCAAGAAATTCAGTTTGCGGAAAAAGAAATCGCCGAGAACGAGGATAAAATCCTCGAGTTAATGGTGAATGCCGACGCGCGCGACAAGGAAGTGAAGGCGGCGCAGAGCGACTTGAAGGCGGAGGCCGCGGAAATTGAGAAACAAAAGGAACAAGCGCGGCAGCGCACGGCGGAAGACGAAAAGCAACTGGTGGAATGGCGCGCCAAGCGCGACACGATGCGGGCGGGAGTGAGTGAAGATCTTTTGCGGCATTATGAACGAGTTTCAAAGTTCCGCGGCAGCGGCATTTCGGAGGTTCGCGATCACAAGTGCATGGCGTGCCAGGTGATGCTTCGTCCGCAGACTTATAATGATGTGCGCACGGGCCAGCAGATGGTAGTTTGCGATTCCTGCCAGCGCGTTCTGTATTTCAATCCGGCGAACGAAATGCAGGCTCTGGAGCCGGAACATAAGCGATCGCGCAGGCACCATCCTAAAATCGACGCCCATCAAGCGTGGTACTACCGCGCGGAGTTCGGGGATGCGGGCGAAGTTTTTCTGTGCCTGAACGAGGTTCGCGGACAATCCAGCCGACGGGTCTTCGATATGAGCACCGGGCGCCTGCTCGGCGATATTCTTATTCGCGAAGGCGATTTCCGGCAGGCGTTTCCGGAGGAGATCACAGGGTCGATTCGATTAAACGGGAATTGGTCCGAAGCGGAGATGGAAACCTGGGGCACCGAGATGCCGATGACCGCGCTGGATTCGCTGCATTCCGATCTTGAAGCGGCGCGCTACGAAATGACCGCCCGTCCTTCCGCAAAGACCGAAGTTCCTTCCAACGTGCCAACTGGCCAAGCCGCCAGTTAGTTCTGCATTCTCGCTTACTACTGAATCCAATCGTTCAGCTCTTGTCGACAGCACTTGCCGGTCAGTCGGCCAGTAAGCTTTGTCGGTTAAGATCAGAGCATGGTCCAAGGGTCTCGCCCCGCTGATTCGGCTTTCACTGTCAAGGTTTCGCCGCGCGGCGCCGCGCGCTTAAAAGATGGTCACGTGTGGGTCTATCGCTCGGACATTGTTTCGGCGAACGACGCGCCTCCGGGTTCGGTAGTCAGCGTAACCGACCATCGGGGGCAATTTCTTGGCACCGCGCTTTATTCGTCGTCGTCGCAGATCGCGGTGCGGCTGATTTCACGGGATGCGGTGAAGGATTTTCCGGCGTTGCTGCGGCAACGAGTGGCTGACGCCCTGGCTTACCGCGAGCGGGTGGTCCGCGACACCGATGCCTACCGCGTCATTTTCAGCGAAGGCGATTTTCTGCCGGGCATTGTTGTGGATCGCTATGCCGACATTCTTTCACTGCAGATCCTGACTCAGGCGGTAGACGCTGAAGCAGTTCGCGAGGTATTACTCGCCGAGTTGACGGAGCGANNGCTCGAGGAACTTCCGCAGCGCTCCTCCGCCCTTATCAGCGGAGATAAAAGTTCGACCACCTTCACCATGAACGGCGTCCAATTCAATTTCGACGCCCTGGCAGGCCAAAAGACCGGAGCCTTCCTCGACCAGCGGGAAAACTATTCTGCCGCGGCCCAGTACGGCAGAGGGGAAGCACTGGATGTTTTCTGTTACCAGGGAGGATTTTCGCTTCACCTTGCGGAACGTTGCACTCAGGTTGCGGGAGTGGACAGCTCCCGCCCGGCGCTTGAGGTCGCGGACCGGAATGCGGCGCTGAATGGGCGCGAGATTGAATGGATTGAAGCCAACGCTTTCGACCTGTTGAAGGACTATTCGGTATCGGGCAAGCAATACGACACGATCGTTCTCGATCCTCCCGCGTTTGCCAAGTCGAAGAAGGAGCTGGAGGCGGCGATGCGGGGATATAAGGAACTGAATCTGCGGGCGCTGAAGATGCTGCGTCCGGGAGGCATTCTGGTGACTTGTTCCTGTTCTTACCACGTACGGCAGTCGGACTTCCTCGAAATGCTGGCTGGGGCGGCGCTGGACGCTCACCGGGAGGTGCGGCTGGTAGAGGTGCGAGGGCAGTCGAAAGACCATCCAGCGTTAGTAAATGTGCCGGAAACTGGATATTTGAAGTGCGTAATTGGATGTGTAAGTTACTAAAAAATGGTTCACGACAAGAGCCTGTTGATTCGGCTTGCCGAAGAAAGCCGAAGCCAAGCCGAAGCAGATCAAGGTGAACATCGGCGAGAAAAAGGCCGGCGAGAAGACTTTGGAAGCGAAGGGGCCAGGTAAGGCTGCGTCAGACCTTCTTCCGCAAGAAGTCAGAGGGTTCATAATTCTGGGAGGCGGCTAACGGGCTGCCTCCCGTTTTGTTTGGACTGGCACGCTTGGCTCGATAGCGGGATTAGGTTCACAATGCTTGCAGGTGCCTGAGCCGTGAAGGAAACGCTAGAAGCGATCAACCAGATGCAAGCCGATGGCGTAGTCGGTAAGTATGCCATTGGAGGGGCGGTGGGTGCGACGTTTTACCTTGAACCGGCAGCGACCGTCGACGTGGACATTTTCGTCATTCTTCCGATGGTCAAGAGTGGAATACTGGTCAACCTGGCTCCAATTTACGACTACCTGAAGGCTCGGGGCGGCGCAGTGGAGGATGAACATCTTGTCATCGGAGGCTGGCCAGTCCAGTTTCTTCCGGCGACCGATGAACTGGAACTAGAGGCCCTGTCAGCGGCCGCTTCGACGACGGTTGAAGGAGTCGGCACCTGGGTTATGTCAGCCGAGCATTTGGTAGCCATCGCGTTACGCACCGGACGGCCTAAGGACTACAACCGAATCTTGCAGTTTCTCGAGCAAGGTGCGGTCGACAGAAAAAAGTTGGAGATGATCGTCCAGCGCCACAATCTAACGGGCAAGTGGCAGCAGTTCGAGCGCAGATTCCTGGAAGGTACGCATGAATAAATCAAAAATGCGGGCGCGGTTAGCTTCGCTCAGTTTTTCGGAGAAAATCAAGATCTTGGAAAAACTGCGTGATCGAGACCAAGCCATTGCCGCCAGTGGGCTCAGGCGGAAGGCTGCGCCGGGCGCTCGCAAGAAGAATGATAGAGGGAGCGGGAGTTAGTCCAGCCTGCCCTTTGAGAAGTTGGGAGGCACATTGAGTCAGATTGTAGCCTGGCTGTCGTCGAATACGGCAGCTCTCAGCATCTTGGGAGTTCGCCGTCGCGTTCCTTTGGTCTACGACTCAGCAAATGGCTCAACGGAGGGTTGAGGCAAACGAACGCCAGTTCCCAAGCCTTTCACAAACTCGTCAAGGAGCTTGTATCACCGGATCCTGCGGACGGAGTGACTTGGATCGATAGGCGCGCCGCCATCATTTTTGAGCCACGCAATTTTTTCGCTCTTACGAATTCACAGAACGTATGCTCGGAGGCCTCAAGAAGAAATGGTCCACTGACTCGAATTCCAGTGGCCCAGGCTAATCGAAGAGATAGACCTTACTCTGAAACACATTCAACAGAACAAATAGCAGAGCATTATCGTCTGAGGAGTTGAATCATGGCAATTCGGTGGGAAAAGTTAACGGTAAAAGCGCAGGAAGCGGTACAGCGGGGGAACGAGCTGGCTTCCGAGCATGGCAATCCCGAGCTGATGCCGATGCATCTGCTGGCAGCGTTGCTGGAAGACAAAGAGGGAATCGTGCTGCCGGTGCTGGAAAAGATAGGAATCGGTCCGCAGGCGGTGCTCAGCGAGCTGTATCGCGAGATCGAAAAACTTCCCAAAGTTTCTGGAGGGGCGTCTCAGGCGACGCTCTCGAATGCCGCGAACAAGTTGCTGGAGCAGGCGTTTAGAGAAGCCGCGAATTTTAAAGACGAGTATGTTTCGACCGAGCACCTGCTGTTGGCGATTACTCACTTGAAGCAGGATGCGGCGCAGCAGATTCTTGCGCGGAACGGCGCGACGTATGACGCGATCCTAAAAGCGCTGACGGGAGTGCGAGGATCGCAGAAAGTGACGGACCAAAATCCGGAGGCGAAGTATCAGGCGCTGGAGCGTTACGCTCGCGATCTGAACGAGCAGGCACGACGGGGCAAACTGGATCCGGTGATTGGACGCGATGAAGAGATCCGGCGCGTGGTGCAGGTGCTATCCCGGCGTACCAAGAATAATCCGGTGCTCATCGGAGAGCCGGGCGTAGGGAAAACCGCCATTGTCGAAGGCCTTGCGCAGCGGATCATTTCCGGAGATGTTCCGGAAGTGTTGAAGAATAAGCGTGTCGTGGCGCTCGATTTGGGAGCGATGCTGGCGGGAGCGAAATACCGGGGTGAATTTGAAGACCGGTTGAAGGCGGTGTTAAAGGAAATCGAAGACTCGTCCGGGCAGATCATTCTTTTTATCGACGAGCTTCATACTCTGGTGGGCGCGGGTGCGAGCGAAGGCGCCATCGATGCTTCGAACATGCTGAAGCCGGCGCTGGCGCGCGGGGAGCTACGGGCGATTGGCGCGACCACGCTCAACGAATATCGGAAATACATAGAGAAAGATGCCGCACTGGAACGGCGCTTCCAGATTGTGTTCGTGGGCGAGCCGAATGTTGAAGACACGATTGCGATTCTGCGCGGATTGAAAGAGCGTTACGAGGTTCATCACGGCGTTCGGATTAAGGACTCCGCGATTGTCGCCGCGGCTACACTATCGCATCGTTATATCTCCGACCGTTTTCTGCCGGATAAGGCAATCGATTTAGTGGATGAAGCCGCAGCCTCGATTCGCATTCAGATCGATTCGCTGCCTACGGATATCGACCAACTGGAGCGCCGGGCGACGCAGCTGGAGATCGAGAAGCAGGCGTTGAAGAAGGAGGAAGACGCCAATTCGAAAGAACGGCTCGGTGTGATCGAGAAAGAGCTTGCGGAGATTCGCGAGAAATCGAATGCTCTGAAAGCGAACTGGAGAAAAGAGAAAGATGTGATCGGGCGTTCGCGCGAGCTGAAAGAGAGAATCGAAAAGCTGAAGCTGGAAGAGCAGACCGAGGAACGCAAAGGGAATCTGCAGCGGGTAGCGGAGATTCGTTATGGGCTGCTACGCCAGGCGGATGACGAGTTGCGTCAGATCATGGAAAAGGCCGCAGGCGAGAGCGCGGGCGCCACACGGATGCTGAAAGAAGAAGTGGATGAAGAGGATATCGCGCGAATCGTTTCCAAGTGGACGGGCATTCCAGTTTCAAAGATGCTGGAAGGCGAAGTGAAAAAGCTGGTGACTATGGAGGAGCGGTTGCGGCAGCGCGTGGTTGGCCAGGATCAGGCGCTGGAGCGGGTGGCGAATGCGATTCGACGGTCGCGCGCTGGATTGAGCGATCCGAAGCGGCCGATTGGCTCGTTTATTTTTCTCGGGCCGACTGGCGTCGGGAAAACGGAGTTGGCTCGAGCTCTGGCGGAGTTTTTGTTCGACGACGAGCGGTCCCTGCTGCGCATCGATATGTCGGAATACATGGAGAAGCATTCGGTGTCCCGCTTGATCGGTGCGCCTCCTGGATATGTTGGCTATGAAGAAGGCGGGCAGCTGACGGAGCAGGTCCGGCGAAGGCCTTATGCGGTTGTGCTTTTCGATGAGATCGAAAAAGCTCATCCCGATGTGTTCAACATCTTGCTGCAAATTATGGACGATGGGCGGCTCACCGATGGAAAGGGGCGGGTGGTCGATTTCAAGAATACGATTCTGATTATGACTTCAAATCTTGGGTCGAGCTACTTGCAAGCGGAGAATTTGCGAACGCCGGAGGACTTCGAAAAGGCGAGCGAGCAGGTCATGAGCGCGTTGCACGGTCATTTCCGGCCCGAATTCTTGAATCGCGTGGATGACATTATTGTGTTCGGTCCGCTGGGCAAGGATCAACTAGTCAAGATCATCGAGTTGCGGCTGGAAGACGTGCGCGGTCTGCTTGCCGATCGCAAGATCTCGATCGAGCTCAGCGACTCGGCGAAGGAACTTCTGTTCACTCAGGGATATGACGCCAATTTCGGGGCGCGTCCGCTGAAGCGGGCGATTCAGAAGCTGGTGCAGGATCCTTTGGCGCTGAAGATTCTGGACGGAGAAATTCTGCACGGCGATCATATTGTGCTGGATGCCGACAAGAAGGCCGGGAAGATGAAGTTTGAAATTAGCAAACGCGTGGGGGCGAGCGTGCCAGCGCCGGCTGTTAAGAAGGCTAGTAAATGAGCTAAGCGTTGGGAGTGCTGCCTGGCTGCGCTCCTACTAATTGCCCGCCGCTATTTTCTTTTTGAATGCGTCGCTGATTTCGGGCGATTGCGCGAGGTACCAGGTGATTACAACTCGGATCATCACTTGGGCGCCGTACCAGAAGAAGCGCCAGCCAATGCTTCTGGCGGCTGCGGAAACGGCGGGTATGGAGCTTGCGATTCCGAGTACCATGATCCCAATGGCGCACCAGCGCGCCCAACTGCGAACCTGAAGCAGTCCCCACCCGACGAGAGCCCAGCCCAAGCCAACGGATATGGCGGTTTGCGGGCCGTCCAGCTCGCGCCCGTAGGTAATTGGCGCGCCTGCTGCCGCTGAAAGTGTGCCGGGCGAAATGAGATCAAGCACGCCGATCACGACCAGATATGCCGCGACCAGAAAGAATAGGGATGCGATCACGGAGAGGCTGGCCGGGCGTTCCATAGCACGAGCGTATCAAGCTTCCAGCAAATCAGGTTTTCGAGCGCACCAAGCTTAAGAGCGTATCACGCGGTTACGCGGGGATAGTTACGGCTCAACTCTGTGGCAAACTAGAATTATGAATAGTCTTACGCTCGGCAATTTTGAGCTCAGCATCTTCTCCGACGGCACTTATCTGCTGGATGGCGGCGCATTCTTCGGGGTCATTCCAAAGACGATGTGGTCGAAGAAGATGGCGCCGGATGCCAGGAACCTGGTCACTTCCGGACTGAACTCGCTGCTGATTCGCACTGGGAAACAAAATGTGCTGGTCGAGACGGGGATGGGAAACAAGTTATCCGAACGAATGATTAAGTTCTACGGCCAGCCGGCGCAGTTGCTCACCAATCTTGCCGCAGGTGGGATTTCGCCGGAAGATATCGACATCGTCATCAACACGCATCTGCATTTCGACCACTGCGGCTGGAACACGATTCGTAAAGACGGCAAGATTGTGCCGACATTTCCGAGAGCGAAATATTATGCGCCGGAAGGCGAGTGGAAGTATGCGCGAAAGCCCAGTGAGCGCGATGCAATCAGCTACATTCCGGAGAACTACGATCCATTAGTGCAGAGTGGACAGATGACGCTGCTGAAAGGCGGGGAAGAAATCGTTCCGGGGATTTCGGTAAAAACTTTCCCGGGACATACAGCGCATATGCAGGCGGTGATCGTGCGAAGCGGCGGGGACGGTTCTCACATCTCGCAAAACCAGCGAGATGTGGGGCACCCCCGGATTGCTTGTTATATTTCAGACCTGATGCCCACGACCGCGCATATCGATATAGCGTGGGGCATGGGCTTCGATCTTTATCCTCTGCAAACGATCGAGAGCAAGAAACAGTATTACGCGACGGCGATTGCGGAAAAATGGCTGACGGTGTTTACACATGATCATGAGAAGCCGTGGGCCTATGTGGAGAAGGATGACGTGGGGAAGATGGTGGCGAGAGGAATTTAGATTTTGGGGAAGCCCGCTGAATGAGGTGAGCAAAGTCCACTAGAATGTGGGCCGATTCTGTTCAAACTCGCTTGGCCGCTGAAACAAGCGCTCGTTTATTCCCGCCGACCTTAGGCACTCAAAGACAGAACCGAGAACCCCTCGGTTCTGGGCGGTGAATAGAAAACGGCGCATGGGATGCATAGTAGAAGGCTGAGAGCCCGTTGTCCTTCAAAACTTTCATCTTCTGCTCCCGCTGCGCTTCCGGGATAAGCTCACGCTTGCGGTGACAGCTCTGGTCAAAGCAGACAATGTAGTCAGGGTGACGTTCGCTGTTCAGTTCAATTATGAAACGCAGGGAGACGTGCGAAGGTGTCGCGCCGCTAAGCGGTTTCTGCCCTGGAAGGCACACACCGGTGTCGGGATCAAGCAGAACCCCGAATCCTCCCTTAGAACATTCGGAGAGCATGGGAATTCCGGTGATCTTGGTGTATGTCTTGCGAATATCTGCCGGTACAAATCTTTCATGAGCATACAGAGATGCAATCGGGCTAAGAGCTGAGCAAATAAAGCGCTTCACGAAATCGTAGGAGTCCCCGAGGTATTTTTCGTCCATCTGGTTCCTCCAGTAGTGGATTTGGTTATGACATTTCGCTGGCCAGAGCGCTAGCGCCACACAACCTACCTTCGAAGAAATCTTCTACGCGGGTTAGAATTTCGGCGGCGCTCTTCGATTCGTAGATCGCCTTGCGAAGGCCAGCTCCGCCGGGGACGCCATGCGTGAACCAGGAGGCGAATTGTTTCATCTTGCCGACTGCGTCGGGGAGTTCTTCTTCGATCAGCATCTGGAAGTAGGTGCGGATCATCTGGTAGCGATCGGCTTCGCTGGGGTGGTCGTAAAGCGGCACAATCGATTCATTCGCGCTCAGGGAGCCGCGGATGCTTTCGTTCGAAGTGGCATCGGCAAGAACTGTCGAGCTTTGCTCGACTGAGCGGACGAAGGCGCCCGCCCCTACCCGTGCACAATACTGTTCGATCTGCCGAAAGATCCAGGGATTCGAGGGCGCGGTTCGGCCAATCATTACGGCATCGCATCCGGTTTGGGTGACCATGGCGCAGGCGTCTTCGGGTGTGCGGATATCTCCGTTGCCGATCACCGGAATCTTAACCGCATCTTTCACGGCAGCAATCCACTCCCAGCGGGCCTGGCCGCTGTAACCCATCTCGCGGGTTCGAGCATGTAGTGCGACGGCGGCTAAGCCGCACGATTCCGCCATGCGCGCCAATTCCACGCAGACGATCTCTTCGTCATTCCATCCGGCGCGAAATTTTACGGTGAACGGAATGGTAACCGCGGCGCGGACAGCCTCAAAGATGCGTCCGATGGCGGGAAGATCGCGCAGCAGGCCGGAACCTCCGTTGCACTTCACGACTTTTTTCGCCGGGCAGCCGAGATTCAGATCGACCAAGTCGAAGCCCAGGCCTTCGACCATGCGCGCCGCCTCGGCCATGACGTGCGGATCGCTGCCGAAAAGCTGCGCGGAGATGGGATGTTCGTCTGCGTAGAAATGCAGGTAGCGTTTGGCCTTTTGATCCTTCTTGCGCAACACGCCGTCGGCCGAGGTGAACTCCGTCATGATGAGGCCGCAGCCGCCGAGATTACGAATGAACCGGCGGAAGACCGTGTCGGTGACGCCGGCCATGGGGGCGAGGACGGTGGCCGGGGAAATCTCGACCGTGCCGATTGAAAAGAATTTAGGGACTGGGGTTCGTGGTAGCGCTCGGCGGACGAGGGCGTCCGCCGCTCCAACTGCAGTTGCCGAGTTGTCCCAGGACTTGCGCACGGGTTCTTATGGCCGAATAGCTACGTCGGGGGTATGTTTGTCGACGTAACGATCAGTTTCTTTGTAGAGATCTGGTGGAACCTGAAATCGCTCAGGTTCTATAATGATTTCGGCGTTGAGCGTATTTCCGGGGTCTCCTTGATATAGGCAGATCGTGCCGATCCTCCCTAGTCCGTCGGGGGCATACAGCCGTCTGTCCGGCTGGGAGTCCGATGTAAACAGGGTTTCCTGCTCGTCAATTAGGCCGAAATAGGCCAAATACTTATACTGCGCGGGAAGTCTAATCAGGTTGCGTATCGTAGTAGCAAGCTGATACTTACTCACCTTGATCTCAACAACGTGGACATCGCCCGCGCCGGAACGGTCCACGGCAAGAACGTCGACGTGAGTGGTCCGGTTCGGCCATCGCGCGTCGAAGAAAATCTTCGGAACAATCAGCTTTTGTGAAAGAAGCTGAGCGACCGCGTTCTTGCCCCTTCCTTCCAGAATTCCCGATCGCATTTCAGCCACGAAGCACTCCTTTGGAATATATTGTAGGCCCATGCTTGAAATCGCTCTGCTTTATCCCTGGCGAGGAGCAGCTCGTTCCTTTCCAAACGTTTTTCTCCGTACGCAACGTTTGTCTTCCTAGCGAGGAGCCAGCTGAGATGTTGAACGCCCTTCCTGTCAGTCACCTTGTTAGCTTTGCAAAGTTTTTCCAGATCTTGGGCAGCCCCCATGTGATCCTCACTCTTGCTTCGTTTACCAGTCACCCCCACAGCGATGGCGTCGTTAAGGGAAATAGAGGAGTGAATGGCCAATAGACCAACACTTGAGGAGTACGCAGGCATGTCGTCGGACAACAGTTTCATTGCTTGAAAGAAGTGGTCCGCCTTTTCCACATAGTGCTGCGTCAATGCTGAATCGCGGTTCTTCACGACTGACACTCTAATGCCATGACCTTAAGCGCCTCAAAGCTCGCTGCTTCCCCCGGCACAAAGTGCAAAGCCCCCGCCGCGAAGCGAGGGCCTAATTGTCGTGTATGTCCGTGCAAATCGGTGGCAAAGGACCTACTTCTTAGCCGCCTCGGGCTTGGCGGGCTCGTTCTTGGCATACTTGCGGCGGAAACGCTCTACGCGGCCGGCGGTATCCATCATTTTCTGCTTGCCGGTGAAGAAGGGATGGCAAGCGGAGCAGATTTCAACGCCGATATCGCCTTTGTGGGTGGAGCGGGTTAAAAAGGCGTTGCCGCAAGCGCAATGCACACGAATGTCATTATAAGCGGGATGAATGGCTGCTTTCATAGGATTCAGACCTCGATACGAATGTTAGATTCTACCGGAATGCGGTCGGATTCAGCAAGGCGCGTTTGGTACTAGCGCGTCATTTCGACGAAGACTTGACCACAAGGGCACGAAGTACGCGACGGTAAAACAAAGAAAAATCGAGAGGAATGTTCTTTGAGAGGACTTAAAACAGGGGGCTTAAAACCGGAACTGGTAGGAGACTTTCACGAAAAACTGGCGGCTGTCGTTGATGTATCCCTTGGCTGTGTTGAAGACTCCCACGCCTTGAGCCACATTGAGATTCTGCAAGTCGCTGTTATAACCGACGTAAACGGCAGTGCCGGGATGCACCAGATAGGTGAAAAGCACGTCAGCGTTGAACTGGCGGTCGGTGGGCAGGTAGGTGTACAGGTCGGCGGTACCGGGCGTATTGGCCAATAGAGAGTTGTACTGGAGAATCACGCGAAGCGAGAGTTGGGGAGTGAACTGCCAATTCCATTTGCTGCGCAAGATGTGATCGTCGAAGATGCCATGGCCCGCACCGATGGTCCTGAGGCGCTCAAAAAGATATGTGTTCTCGATTTTTAGAGGCATCAGGGGGCGGAGGGTGAGAGTGCCGGAGGCGGTATCCTGACGGGCGAGGAACGGATCATTCAAAGGGGCGGGCGCATCGGGGTTGGCGTCAAAGTTCGCGCTATCTCCCCAGTGATAACTCGCGCCGGCGGTCACTTTGCGCAGTACGCTGGTCTGAATCAAAGCTCCGCTGCTGTGTTCGTGGTAATCCTGATTGGGTTGGCGCGCGCAGGAAAAACCGAGATAACAGAAATCCTGGGTGCGCAGGCGCTCTCTTAATTCTTCATAGGGGAACAAATAGATATAAGTTTGACCACGCCCTTGAATGGCAAAGTAGGGTTGGTAATCGGTATCGAGGCGGTTGCCTTCATGATCGAAGACGTACCGCTGGTTGATCGAGGGACCCCAGTCGACGATCCATCCGGTCTTGGACCGAAAGCGATAGTCGATGGTCTGGTAAAGTCCGCGAATGTCGACGCGGTTTACGAAGCCGGGGACGGTTACAAAGCCTGGGCTGATGTCGTCGTAGGTTCCGTCATAGGAAAAATGCAGGCCCTCGCGCTTCAGTTCCATTTTGTCCGCGGGACCGGAATAGTGGTTGCCGTTTCCCACATTGCCGGGGTCGAAAGGAAACAGGTTGGTTTCACAATTGTTGCTGGAGTAGCCGGACGGGGCATAGATATTCCCGTTGAGGGTGCTCGCACTCATCACAGCCTGAGCGTCGAGGGTCCAGTTGGCGTTGAATTTAAGCCGCATGTCGGCACCTCCAACGCGGTTGGATTCGCCCGTGGTGGGGCATTCCCAATCGGTGAAGAGCAGGCCCACGCTGGACTGCCGGAAAATATCGCGGGTCACGCGTGCGACGGTGAAGTAGGACCGCGTATCGGCAAGTGGGAAATAGGACGGAACGGCCTGGCCAGGACCGCGATCGTCGGTAGCCATGAGGCCGACCGAGTATGGCCCTTCTTTTCCGGTGAGGCGCACACCGGCCGATGGGTCTTGAATGTTGCGGGTGAAAAACAAATCGAACGGAGTGCGGAAGTAATCTTCGTTTTCGAGGAAGAAAGGACGCTTCTCCGGGAAATAAACCTCGAAGCGCTGGTTGACGGTGATTTGAGGATCTTCCGATTCAACCTGGCTGTAGTCGGGATTGGCGGTCAGGTCGAGGACGAAATGATCGCGGATCACGAACTTCGCGTCCATGCCGGATTGCCCTTGAACGAATGCATTTTGAAAATACGGGTTGGTGAGATCGGTGTCGTTCAGCGCGCGAAAGCCACGCAGGATTCCATAAGGAAGAAGTTCGATGCTGCGGCCGGGCGAGATTCCCTCGATTCCGTACAGAGTCGCCGCCTGCCCCAGGCGGCCCGCGAACTGGTAGGAAATTCTGGGCCAGAAGGCGTCTTCGTTCTTACGCGTGATCCCGCGGTAAAGAATGATGCCCCACTCCTGAGCTTTTGTAGAAGGAAAGCGCAAACTTTTGAATGGGATGGCTATTAAAACGACAAAACCGCGATTGGTGACTTTGCCTTTTGAATCCCAGACCGTATCGAAGGAAGTATCGAAATTTCCGCTGACCTCATCGCGTGTTGCCTCGCTCCACATCGCATCCCACTGCACTCCCAGAGGAGTGGTTTGGAAGGCATAGGCGCGGCGGCGGTCGTGAAATGTGTCGAGCAGGATTTCGACCTGATCGTCATCGTAAACATCCTCGCGGCGCGACATGCGGGCGCGTACTTTTTTTGGATCATCGAAGCAAACGAAGACCACGTAGAGATTTTTCTGGTCGTATCCGAGATAGGCGGCGGTGGGCTCTGAAACCTTCTCTCCATCGTGCGGATTGCGTTGCACAAATCCCGTGACTTTCGCCATTTGCAGCGCAATCTCTCCCTCGGGCTTCATCTCGAGGAAATTCTCGAGTGAGGGTGGGCGGGACAGGCGGGGAATGGTGAGGGATGGAGGCGCTTGTGGCGGCTTGGGAGCGGGGCGTATCTCGGGATTTTTGATTGCCGGCTCGGGCTCCTGTGCCGAGGGCGCGGGATACTGGCGAGTGGGAGCGGTCTCCTGCCCGGGAGGCTCCGGATTGGCTTCGGGGGGAGGCGGAGGATTCTGGGGAACGATTTGCTTATTTTCCGGCGTCTGCGGGCTGGACGCTGGGGATTGCGGGTTCTGCGAACTAGATGGCGGCGGACTGTCCGACTGGGGAGACTGCTGAAAGGCGCCAGTTCGCGGGGAAGCGGAGAACGCCAACCCGTTTCCGTGTAGACAGGGAGAGAGGACAGCAACCGCTGCCAGTCTGGTAATGAAAATTGTCCCTCGACCCAACACCCATGACAGAGGCAAGCACACTGCTCCAGAATCGTTCGGCGATGAATGCGGCACAATACACTATTTGAGCCTCATCTGGACAAGAAAGTGTTTCTTGTTCGGAAAACCGGAATAGCCGTGGATAGCGCTGCAACGATGGACTCTAAAATAACGAGCTTTGCCTGCGGGTAGGAGTGATGTTGAAATGTTCGTAGGCGAGTTGGGTTGCGACTCGCCCGCGCGGGGTGCGGTTCAGAAATCCGATTTGCATGAGGAAGGGTTCGTAGACTTCTTCAATGGCGTCGGGCTCTTCGGCCAGAACGGCGGCAAGCGTGTTCAGGCCGACCGGGCCGCCCTGATATTTTTCGATGATAGTGAGCAGGAGCTTGCGGTCGACTTCGTCGAAGCCGTACTTATCTACTTCCAGCATTTGCAGCGCGGCTTGTGCGGTGGGCAGGTCGATTTTGCCGGCGCCACGGACTTGCGCATAATCCCGCACGCGCCGCAGCAAGCGGTTGGCGATACGCGGTGTGCCGCGCGAGCGGCCGGCAATCTCGGTTGCGCCCGCGGCGTCGACTTCCACTCCCAGAATCTCGGCGGAGCGTTCCACGATCACGCGTAAATCTTCCGGCGTATAAAACTCCAGACGCAGCACGATGCCGAAGCGCGAACGCAAGGGAGAAGAAATCAATCCGGCACGGGTGGTCGCGCCGACGAATGTAAATGGCTTCACTTCCAGGGTGTGGGTTCGCGCGGATGGACCTTGTCCGATGATGATGTCGAGCTTGTAATCTTCCAGAGCCGAGTAGAGCAACTCTTCCAGCACGGGCTGCAGCCGGTGAATCTCATCGATAAACAGGACTTGTTTATCCTGCATGTTGGTGATGATGGCCGTGAGATCGCCCTTGATCTGTAGCAGGGGCGCGGCGGTGGGCTGAAAGTGAACGCCGAGTTCATTGGCGATGATGTTGGCCAGGGTTGTCTTGCCGAGTCCGGGGGGGCCGTAGAGTAGAACGTGATCCATGGCCTCGCCACGGGAGCGCGCCGCTTCAATGGCCACGGAGAGATTTTCTTTGACTTTGGATTGGCCGATGAACTCTTTGAGCTTTTGCGGGCGCAGCTTGAGCTCGAAAGAAGAATCGTCCTCGACCGGCGCGCCTGAAACCAGGCGGTCGCGGTTCGATTCAGGTTCGGGATAGTTTCTGGCTGTGGCCACGTCGCTGTGCAATTTTACTTGGACCGAATCGGGAATCCGAAGAAGGTGGTGGGTACCCCCCTCCCCCCCCGATATATTGGAATCAGTGACTTACCGGGAAATTAACAAATAATCCAAAGGGCTCAATGACTTACGGTCAAAATCTTGAAAACATACGACTTACAGCGATCCAGAGACAGATACTAGCAACTAGCATGGTCTGTCGAGGGACCGAAGTCAAGAACGAAGTTTAGGGCACGCAAAGGGTAAGGATTTCGCAACCACGGACGCCCGCTGTATAAATAGCCGACGCCCCAATCCCACGACCTTGACGCGTGACACATTATGTGTCACATTNNAGCGATACGAAGAAGCTCAAAAGCTGGTTGCGGGCAGGAAAGACGGTCGAACTGCGGGAACGCGATAAGGTAATCGCCCGCATCGTCCCCGAGAGAGTTGAAGAAGAACCGGCGAAGTGGCCGGACTTCGAGGCCCGCGCAAAGGAAATATTCGGCGACCACATTCTCCCGAACATCATCCTTGAGGACCGGGGACGTTATTAGCGTTTACGTCGATTCCAGCTTCGTAGTCTCCTTGTACCTTCCCGACGTCCACTCCCCAGACGCCAGGCATCGCATGCAGGGTGCGCCGCACCTGCTCTTCACTCCCCTGCATCGCGCCGAATGGGCCCACGCTCTCGGGCAGCATCAATTTCGCGGAACCGTTTCTGTGGAGAGTGCGCAGCAAGCTTATGCCAAATTTGTCTCCGACGAGTCGGCCGGCCTTTGGTGTGCTGTCCCTATGCCTGAAAATGCCTTCGAGCTTTGCGCCGACCTAGCCCATCGTTACGCGTCGAAACTCGGCATTCGAACACTGGATACCCTGCACGTCGCCTGCGCAATGGAACTCAAAGCCGAACGCTTCTGGACGTTCGACGAGCGGCAGGCGAAGCTGGCGAAGGCACAGGGGATGAAAGCCGCGTGAGGCTTCCAGGTTGCATGGTCAAACTCAAAAGAGCCGGAAGATACTTCTATATACTTTCATCTATAATGCTATAATAAGTTACTATGGCCCTTAGTATCAAAAGCATAGAGACGGAGCATCTGGCCCGAGAGATTGCGGCACGAACCGGCGAGAGCCTAACCGGTGCCATCCAGAAAGCCTTGGAAGAGCGCCTTGAGCGTCTGAATAGCAATCGCAGGAGCCAAGCACTCGCGGCGCAAATTGATGACATTCTCCAGCGCGTCGATGAAATGCCCGACCTTGATGCCCGCACTCCGGACGAGATTATCGGCTATGACGAAAATGGCCTTCCCTCTTGAGGCAAACTCGCATGAGGCAAACTGGCAATGGTCATTGACACCTCGGCCCTGGCGGCAATCTTTTTTCACGAGCCGGAGCGCGACGCTTTTCGTGACGCCATTGTTGCCGCGAGCAGCCGCCTCATCTCTGCCGCCACCGTTCTCGAAGCCGGCATGGTGATCGAGGGCCGCAGGGGCGGCGGCGCAGGACGGGAGTTCGATCTATTCATCGTCCGCACCCAAATCAAGATCGTTCCCGTAGACGCCGAACTCGCAGAACTCGCCCGGTCCGCCTGGCGCAAATACGGCAAGGGACGTCATCCGGCGGGGCTGAATTTCGGCGATTGCTTTTCCTATGCCTTGGCCAAATCCTCCGGCGAACCTCTGCTCGCCAAGGGAGCCGATTTTGCGCGCACCGACGTGCTCATTCATGCCGCCGTAGGGTAATGCTGAAAGACCGGCGCGCTTGAAATCAAAGCGGAGCGATTCTGGGCGTTTGACGAGCGGCAGGCAAAGCTGGCGAAAGCGCAGGGGCTGAAGACTTCCTGACGATTATTCCTCCTCTTCCTTCTCATCCCCACGCGCCGCCTTCGCCTTCTCCACAATCTTTTCTTGCAGCGCTGCTGGCACGGCATCGTAATGATGCATTTCCATGTTGAAGCTGCCGCGGCCTTGCGTCATTGAGGTCAGATCCACGCCGTAGGTCAGCATTTCGGCCATGGGCACTTCGGCTTTGACTACGGTGTTGCCGCCTTTATTGTCCATGCCCTGGATGCGCCCGCGCCGGCTGTTCAGATCGCCCATGATCGATCCAGCAAAGTCATCGGGCACGGTGATTTCGACGTGCATCACCGGTTCCAGCAGCGTGGGCTTGGCTTGTTCCATGGCTTTCTTGAAGGCAATGCGCCCGGCCATCTGAAATGACATATCGTTGGAATCGACATCGTGATACGAACCGTCGTAAAGAATTACGCGAAAGTCGACGACTGGATATCCGGCAAGATAGCCGCGGCCGGCGGCGTCTTTAATACCTTTTTCGATGGCGGGAATATAGTTCTTGGGAATCGCTCCGCCGAAAATATCGTTGACGAATTCGAATTGCCCACCGCGCGGCATGGGCTCCATCTTGATCTTGCAATCGCCGTACTGGCCGTGGCCGCCGGTTTGTTTCTTGTGTCGGCCCTGCACATCGGCTTTGCCGCGGATCGTCTCGCGATACGGTACTTTGGGGGCTTTCAGAACTACTTCGGTGTGATAGCGCTTCTTCAGCTTCGCCACCACGACTTCAATATGCTGTTGGCCGGTGCCGGCGATTAAGAATTCCTGCGTTTGCGGATCGCGGAAGAAGCGCAGCATGGCGTCTTCTTCCATGAGTTTGTGAATGCCCGGGCCCAGCTTGTCCTCATCGGCGCGGCTCTTCGGCTCGATGGCAAACGTGATGGCGGGTTCGGGAAGCTTCACACGCGGGTATAGGATGGGCGCGGCTTTGTCACCAAGAGTGTCGCCCGTGAGGGTGTCCTTCAACTTGGCGACTGCGCCAATGTCACCGGCGTGAAGTTCCGTGACCGGCACCGCCGTTTTTCCCTGCAGGATGGAAATGTGGGAAAGCTTCTCCGCCGATCCGCGGGAAAAGTTCTGCATGGTTGATTCATTTTTCAGTACGCCGGAAAAGACTTTGAAATACGAAATCCTCCCGGCAAATGCATCGGAAACCGTTTTGAAGACATAGAGAGAAACTGGTTCAGCGTCGGTTTCATGGCGCTTGGGCGCATCTCCATTTCCAGACGTGGCTGGCTCACCCTGCACCCACTCGTGCTCGGACGGCGCTGGAGTGTAGTCGACGATGAAGTCCATCACGCGGTCGGCTCCGATGTTTCCAAGGCCGGAGCTGAAAATTACGGGAAACAATTTGTCTTCACGAATCGCATTGTGCAGCGCTGGTATTAAATCTTCCTCTGGAATGGTTCCTTTTTCGAAGAACTCTTCCATCAGCTTGTCATCGCCCTCGGCCACGAGTTCCACCAATTGCTCGTGCGCTTCTTGAACCTGCGCGCGCATGTTGGCGGGGATTTCAGTCTCGTTTCCTTTTCCATTTCCGCCGAGTTCGTAGGTGTAAGCCTTCATGCGAACCAGGTCGATGACGCCAGTGAGATTCTTTTCGCTGCCGATCGGCAGCTCGATGGGAATCACGTTGCGTCCGAAGGCGTTGATCAAGGATTCGAGCACGCGTTCCGCGTTGGCGCGGTCGCGGTCCATACGGTTCACCACAATCAGCCTAGGAGTTTTATATTCTTCGCAATCGTTCCAGACGCGCTGCGTTACCACTTCCACGCCAGCAACTCCATCGACCACTACAATTGCCGCGTCCACCACGGGCAGCACCATACGGGCTTCGTGGACGAACATATTAAAGCCGGGGGTGTCGACCACGTTGATTTTCGTCTTACCCCATTCCACGCATGCCGTGGAGGCGGCGATCGACATCTTGCGCGTGATTTCCTCTTCGTCGTGGTCGGTGGTTGCCGTACCGTCATCGACCCGGCCCAGCCTCGGCGTCGCTCCCGCCGTGTAAAGCATTGCCGAAAGCAGGGTTGTCTTGCCGGCGTGGCCGTGCCCAACGATTGCTACATTACGAATATTTTCTCCGGAATAAATCTTCACGAGTAGGCTCCTTCGCAGGCGTGCAAAGAAAGGAGGCCCAGAAGAAAAAGGGGAATTCAGATGGGCCAACCCAACACCACCCGCCAAAAGCTAGGATGCTACCACGCGGCGAGCGGAAGCCTCAACTTGGGGAAGGACTAGGTAGTGTCTGAAGCGGAGGCTGGCGGTGTATGATCCTTTCGCCATGCTGGGCAACCGGACCTCCGAGCAGTGGATCGCGCAATACTCTTCCAGCCACCAGCACCCATTCAACCGAGCCTGTCACACTCTGGGCATCCCCACCATTCTGCTTTCTCTACCCATTTTTGTCGCTAGCTTCTTTTTTCATGGGCTGTGGGTTTATGCGGCCAGCTTGTTCGTGGTGGGATGGATTTTCCAATTCATCGGCCACGCCTTTGAAGGCAAAGCGCCGGAGTTTTTTCACGACTGGCGGTTTCTGTTCGTCGGCGTACGCTGGTGGTGGGCAAAGATCCACGGCAAAGCTTGAGTGGAAGTCTTCGGGGATCTGTAAATAGCCATCAACCTTAATGCAAGATGGGAGCATCGAAGGGCTGCCATGTTTCCTCAGCTCGCGCGCTTCACGGATCTCGGGTTGTTGCTTTTGCGGCTTATGGTCGGCCTGGTGTTTGTGAATAGCGGATACAGTCACCTCAAGAGTCCCGCAGAGCGCGCCAAGAGCATTGAGATGAGTAAGGGATTTACCGTCTTTCTGGGCATTGCAGAACTTGCCGGAGGGTTGGGTGTGGCCTTCGGAGTTCTAACCCAGCTGGCCGCAATTGGCCTGATCCTCGTCATGTTGGGGGCCATTCAAACGAAGATTTTTAAGTGGCATACGGGATTCTGGGGAGAGAAAGCTTCTGGCTGGCATTACGACTTGCTATTCGTCGTGATGAATCTGGTCATTGCGTTCACAGATGGTGGGGCATACGTGCTGATGCGGTAACGGCTTCGTGTGTCCTGGCTTGCGCCTGCAGACCCGATTGTTCTATGCTGGCGCAGCCTTACGCGTTCAGCTTAGCTCGTTGTAATTGAAGCTTCGTTTCTGATTTAACAAAGAAAGCATGCACCGCATCACCGCCAGACTGTTGTTGATCTTTGCGTTGGTGGGGAGCTTTGCGCCTGCCGCGCTGGCTTCGATCACAACGCCGGTGCACGCATGTTGCCTCCGCAAGGGGATACATCGCTGCCACGAATCGGCAGGTGCGGAATCTTTCGACCTGGTCCTTCGCGATGCCGGTTGCTGCAACGGCGATTGCGGCCGAGCCGTCACTACGGCACGATGGGCGTACGCACAGCCTTCCGCGAGTTTATTTTCCGCAGAAAAAATTGAAGCTCGTCTCGAGCATCCAAATCTAGCGTCCGCTAATTCCCAAATCCTCAGTTTTCGACCCGCACGAGCTCCGCCCGCCTGCTGAAGGTCTCCAGCCTGATTTGATTTCGTTCGTTTCGCTTTATGCGAACGCACAGTTTTTTGTCTGGACGCGTGTCCAGCGATGCATTGAATGGAACTCTTCAATGCGGAATGGGACTACGCGGCCCGAGTTTGAAGCTGTCCTATACGGAGAGACCGATGACCCGACTAAGGATTCTTGTAATCACGGCTTTGTTATCGATCAGCATTTCCTCTCTGGCCAATGATTACGGCGCGGTTCGGGGGATTGTGCATGACGAGCACCATCGTCCCATCGAGGGAGCGATGGTAATGCTCAAAGCAAATTTATCGGATTGGGAAAAGAGCGTCACCACCGATGCAAGCGGAGAATTCCAGTTCAACGGCGTGGTGCTGGGCGATTATTCCGTGAGTGTGGCCAGCAAGGGGTTCAGGCAGACTTCACAGAGTGTCACAGTGATCTCGGGGTCCGTACCGGTGGTGCACTTCCAATTGCAAGTGGAGTCCGCGAATGAGAAGGTAACGGTTTCGGCCGAGCCTGCCGTTGTCGCCACTGATAGCTTCACGCCCACTACGCCNNAACCGGCGCGACATCGAGCGTACTCCCGGTGCGGATAGCACGAACAGCATGGCTATGATCACCGACTACGTTCCCGGAACTTACGTTACGCATGACATGCTTCACATGCGCGGCGGCCATCAAATCACCTGGCTGCTCGACGGCATACCGGTCATCAATACCGCCATCGCGCAGAATCTGGGCCCGCAATTCGATCCCAAGGACCTGGATTATGTGGAGGTCAATCGCGGCAGCTACGGCGCGGAGTTTGGCGATCGCACTTACGGAGTTTTCAACGTGGTTCCCCGCACCGGTTTCGAGCGCAACAACGAAGGCGAACTCACCATGACGGCTGGCAGCTTCTACCAGACGGACGATGAGCTCAGCTTCGGCAGCCACACGAAGGATTTTGCCTACTATGTCAGCGTGAATGGTAATCGCAGTGATTTAGGCTTGCAGCCGCCGGTACCGCAAGTAGTACACGATGCGGTCAACGGCGTTGGCGGCTTTGGTTCTTTTATCTACAATGTCGATCCGGCGAATCAGCTTCGCCTGATGACTTCGGTTCGCCACGACTATTATCAAATTCCTTACGATCCTAATCCGAACGACATCGAGAACGGATCGATTCCGGCGAATGGATTCTCTCCGCAATATCCCAGCATCGGGCTTCGTGACGGCCAGCACGAGACCGATACCGGATTCCTTTTTTCCTGGCTGCACACTTTCAACTCGCATCTGCTCTCCACGATTTCGCCTTTCTACCACTACAATGGCGGAGACTATGACAGCAATCCGAACGATGTTCCCATCGCTACTACCGAAGACCGCGGATCTACGTACGTTGGAGGGCAAGCCAGCGTAGCCGCGAACTACAACAGGAACGACTTGCAGGTTGGCTTCCTCAGTTTCTACCAGAGCGACAACCAGACTTTCGGCGCCATTTTCAACGACGGCAGCGGAAATCCACCGTTTACGATCCGGGAGAGTCCCACGGCTAATCTCGAAACATTTTACATAGACGACAAATTCAATCCTTTTCCCTGGCTAACTCTATCGGCGGGGA
>PLUJ01000210.1 GCA_003165455.1 Acidobacteriaceae bacterium
CTCCACGGGAATGCCAAGCCACGGATCGTTCGATCCCCAGCGACCGACTCCAACTAAAATATAGGGCCGATTCTGGCTGTTCAGCAGGCCATTGAAGTGGGCGACTGCTTTGGCGACTTCCTGACTTCGGCTGCGCTCAAAGCGGTGCGAATCGACGACCACTAAGTCATATAGATTTTCGACGTGACCGTTTCCCAGGACTTTGCTGCTTTGGCAAAGGATTTGAGCCTTGTCTACTTTGTCGAACGACAAGTCCTGATGATCGCGCGAAAGCGNNAGCCGAATTCCGCGGCTTCGGTCGGATGGCGCGACAGTCGAATGGCGAACTCGATTTCCACGGGAATGCCCAACGCATATTCACCAGCTTTTACCAGGGTCTCAAGAATTGGCGCCAGGGGAAACAAATTATGTTTAAGCATTGGAGCGAAGCTCACAATGCGAGATCCGGGCCGGCTGATGCCGTCATACACGGCCTGATTGTCATGGGAGTAGGTGGAACCGACGGCGTGCAGCGTACCGTCGGCCTCTGCGGCGTCGAGGCCGAAACGCATTTCGTGCAGGTGCTTTGAATGTTGCTCCGAAACGCCATCCAGCGAAAGCGCCCAGAATTCGGTTTGCGAGTTGGCGAGAATGTCTTCGACGGACGAAAATTGCACGAGGTTCTGAGGATAGCGCGGGCAGAAGGTGAGACATTTTCCGCCGTCGACCACGGCGCGGCCTAGCCCAAGGGCTACGGCGGCGATGCCATCGGAGAAAGTCATAGGGGCAACGGGATAGAAGTTGTGCGAGCGGACTACGCCTGAACAATCGGGATAGAAGCGGTTGCCGTGAGTGGCGCCGACCAGTTGCTGCACGATGACCGCCATTTTTTCTTCTTCCAAACGGTAAGGAGTAGCGCGGACGTAGGCTTTGGCGTGCAGACTGAAGGTAGAGGCGTAAACGCGTTTAATGGCATCGATCAACCCAGCCAGACGAACCTCGACATCGGGATGTTGATTGTCCAGCATGAACGTTTCGTATACGCCGGTGAAGGGCTGGTACTGGGAATCTTCGAGCAGGCTGGAGGAGCGCACCGCGAGAGGATATTTGACTTGTGCGATGAAAGCCTTGAGATCGTCCTGCAGTCTTAGTGGGAGCGGAGCGGCGAGAAACTTTTGTACAATCTCGGAGTCATCGCTTGATTGCAAAGCGAAATCCAACAGGTTGTTCTCCGCCATGAATTGATCGAATGCATCCGTGGCCAGCACCAGGGCGGCCGGGACAGCAATACGAACATCGGGAAAGCGGCGAGTGATGCGGTTCTTGCGCAAGAGATGACGGACGAAGGCGAGGCCGCGGGCTTTGCCTCCCAGTGATCCGGCGCCGATACGCAGAAAACCCGTCTCTGAAGGCTTGAAGGTTTCGGCATTGAAGTCGCCGATGAGCAGTTCACTTTGTTCGCGACGGTAGTCGTTAATGGAATCGATCANNATTCGGTGCGCGCCATCAGCCAGTGGGAGAAGTGGTTGCTTTGCGCGTGGTGGGTAAGGCTTTCGGCGGGAACGACCTGCAACTGTTGTTCGAGTTCATTTAAGTCTTTGGCGCGGGCCACTTCCCGCAAATCGGGCAAGCGGAATACAAAGTCGCCGAAACCAACCTGCTCGGTGAGAATGCGGCGAAGATCTTTGAGTAGCGTAGGGGAGCGTTTCCGGAGAAACGAATAGCCTGCAGCTAAAGCGCGCGGACGAAATTCCGTACGGCTGGTTTGCAGAACGACGGGAACATCCGGAACCAGGGCTCTCATGGTGCGAGCCAATTCGAAGCCAGCTTCGGGGCTAAGTTTTTCCTGCCAGGGAAACTCTACGTCCGAGACGAGGCCGATCAGATAGTCGCGATACTCCTGCACCAAACGAGCTGCATCTTCAAAGTTCGATGCCAGCAGAATCTTGGGCCGGGCCTGCATGCGGACCAGCTTGTGAGCGACGTTGATGCCTTCCTGAATGACCCGGCGTGACTGCTTGATGAGTTCGGTGTAAATGACCGGAAGAAAGGATGAGTAGTACCGGATATTGTCTTCGACGACCAGCAACACGGGCACTCCCATGGCGCGCGTATCGTGCTCGACGTTGCGTTTGTCTTCGATGTATTTGACGATGGCGATGAGGATGCGCGCATTGCCCTGCCAAAGGAAAATCCGCTCGATGTGAGTGACCGGGTTACGACTGATAAAGTTTTTTACGGCACGGTAGTCGTAGGCAAGAACAACAACGGGGACGTCGAGGCCGGCGAGGCCCACTTCGCGGGCCAGTTCGGCCGCGGTCATATCGCCGACGGTGAGGTTGGTCACAATCAGGTTGAAGCGAGGTTGCGAACGGGCGAGTTCCAGAGCTTCAGCACAGGTTGAAACGTGCGTGATTCCGGGGATTTGCTGGAGATTGAGTTCGAGGGATTCGTCAATGAGAAGTTCGTTGAGGCGACCATCTTCGCGGAGGATGAACGAATCGTAGAGGCTGGAGACCAGAAGGATGTTCTGGACCTTGAAAGGCATCAGGTTGTCGAAGCCTTCCAGGCGGGCTTCGGCATCGAGCAGGGGGACGGTGGTGGAGCGGGTCGTCATAGCCGAGAGCCTAACAGCCGAATCGATCTCGCACGAAATGTAAGTTGACTTTACTTGCTAAGAAAACAAGACGCTCCAAATCACGTGCACCATGTACGACGCGCAGCACGAAAACTTCGTCATCGTCGAATCGGTAAAACAGCAAATGTTTAGGAAACCCTGTTATGTTTATCCGCCTCACACCCTGCAGAGACGGGGATCGAAAGGCGCATGGGGCACCGGCAGCTGGACGGCGGACTGCCAGGGAAATAGCCAGCCAAACTGCTTTTTCCCAGCGACGCGCTACTGAGCGCTCGGCTTGCGCAGAGTACCAGTCAGCCTGCTCCAGAATGTCGGCAATGGCCGCAGGGCTGAAGACAAGCCGCCGACTTTTCATCGCTCCCGGGCTTGCTCACGAAGCGTGGCGATCAAACCCTTACGGCGAATCTGCGCCACAGGAATGTCGATTCTAGGGCCTGTGGCCGAAGCCGCAAGTTCCCGCTCGAGATTGCGAAAACGCCGTTCTTTGTCCTGACGAATTAGTTCCCGAACGTATTCGCTGGGCGTGCCCCAGTCTCCGGTTGCTACCTGCCCCTCGACATACTGTTTCAAAGCCTCGGGAAGCGAGATGTTTAAGGAAGCCATTGGCATAACTTCATAATATGACAGTTTGTGAAGGTATGCCAAGCTTAAATCACGTGAACGCGAGGCACGAACAATTCGTATTCGGCGAAGCATGGCTGCAAGAGGTGGCGGGGTGAAAACCGCTCACCCCGCGTCCCACTCTGGCGAACTAAATGGTAGACGGAGGCGGGCGAGAGCGCCCGCGCCACACAACCTACACCAGGCCCTGGTCCAGCATGGAGTCGGCGACTTTGAGGAAGCCGGCGATGTTGGCGCCGTTTACGAGATTGCCGGGAGTGCCGTATTTCTCGGCGGTCTCGTAGCAGTTGCGGTGGATGGAAGTCATGATCTTGTGCAGCTTGTCATCCACCTCCTCGCGGGTCCATGAAATGCGAGCGCTGTTCTGCGACATCTCCAGGCCTGAGGTGGCCACTCCGCCAGCGTTTGCGGCCTTTGCCGGACCGTAGAGAATCTTGGCATCCAGGAAGAGCTTGGTTGCTTCGAACGTGCTGGGCATATTGGCGCCTTCGGCGACCAACTGGATGCCGTTTTTCAGAAGATTCGCCGCGTCTTTTGCGGTGATTTCATTCTGAGTGGCGCTGGGGAATGCGCAATCCGCTTTGATGTTCCATAGCGGGCTGTGCTCCAGCTTCATGTCAGTGGGCATGAAGATGGATTTCTTGTAACGGTCGGAATAGTCACGCATACGGCCACGCTTCACATTCTTCAGCTCGAGAATGTAAGCGAGTTTCTCGCGATCGATGCCGTCCGGGTCATAGATGACGCCGTTGGAATCGGACGCGGTCAGCGGTTTTGCGCCCAGATCCAGCAACTTTTCGATGGTGTACTGGGAGACGTTGCCGCTGCCGGAAACCAGGCAGAGCTTGCCTTCGAGCGAGTCCTTGCGGCTTTTTAGCATTTCCTGCGCGAAATAGACGCAGCCGTAGCCGGTGGCCTCGGGACGAATTAAAGATCCGCCCCAGTTCAGGCCCTTGCCGGTAAGCACGCCGGTGAATTCGTTGCGCAGACGCTTGTACTGGCCGAAGAGATAGCCAATTTCGCGGCCGCCCACGCCGATATCGCCGGCGGGGACGTCAGTGTCCGGTCCAATGTGGCGTTGCAGTTCGGTCATAAAACTCTGGCAGAAGCGCATTACTTCGTTATCGCTCTTCCCTTTCGGATCGAAATCCGAACCGCCTTTACCGCCGCCCATGGGGAGAGTGGTGAGTGAATTCTTGAATACTTGTTCGAAGGCGAGGAACTTCAGAATGCCGAGGTTCACCGAGGGATGGAAACGCAAGCCACCTTTATACGGGCCGATGGCGCTGTTCATTTCAATGCGGAAGCCGCGATTGACTTGAACATCTCCCTGATCGTCAAANNGCACGCGGAACATCAGAACGCGTTCAGGCTCGACGATCCGGTCGAGAATGCGGTTGGACTGATATTCGGGATGTTTGGCCAGGACCAGACGGAGAGAATCGAAGACCTCGCGGACTGCCTGATGGAACTCAGGCTCGGCGGGATTCTTCGCCCTTACGCTGATCATCACATTTTCAATGTAATCGCCGGGAGACTTAATTCCGGGCGATGTGAGAGTGCCAGAAGTCATAGTCCTACCTCCGTAGGGACGTTTGTACGAAGACGCCTCAATTCTGCTCTCAGGCGGCGTTCAGGTGCAAGGGCGGACGGCACGGGGGAAAGTGATGTTGGTCACGAGAAAGTAACTATCGGTGGATGGTTGAAGGGGGCTGCGGCTATGCTTTGCGGCACTCTTCGCAAAGGCCGTAAATCTGAAAGGTATGGCGGGTGGTGGTGTAGTTGTGGCGGCGGCCGATTTCCAGTTCGATCTGATCGACCTCGCGGGAAAAGAACTCGACCGAACTGCCGCATTCGGTGCANNTGCTCGTAACGGGCGATGCCATCGTGGAAGGCGACTTCGCTGGCGAGGCCGCATTCGGCCAGTAGCTTGAGAGTGCGATAGACGGTGGTGTATCCGATACCGGGGTCCTGCTTTTGGACGAGGCGGTGAAGCTCGTCGGTGGAGAGATGGTCGCGGGTTTCAAGGAAAGAGCGCAGGATGGTATCGCGTTGAGCGGTTTGTTTCAGGCCAACGCGTTTGAGGTGCTGGTGAAGAATGCCCTGGGCCTCGCGAATCATCTCGCGCGAGATGGAAGGCTGATCATCGATGCGCTTTTGCAGCATGAAGGGTCAGGATAGCATCGGGGCATCTTGAAAATGAAATTCAATTGCGGGGGGATTCTGTTGATGCAGGCTTCAAACCTTTAACACCTGAGATCTTTAGCACAGAGGGCACAGGGGGTCACAGGGTAGAACTGATTGCTGGTTGTCGTTTGTGCCTTGCGGCGTTCTCCACCTAGAATCTAAGGTGCGCATGAGCGACTTTACTTCTACTTACGTTAGGGCTTCCCGGCGATTGAGCGGGCTACGCATCTTTCTGTGGATTAGTTTGCTGGTGGTGGTCGTGATTGTGAGCGGGTTGGGTTACGCGTATCTGGCGGCGCGTGCCGCTTTGCCCCAGTTGGATGGGAACATTAGCGTGAAAGGATTGTCCGCGCCGGTGAAGGTGACGCGAGAAGGGCATGGGGTTCCGGCGATTGAGGCAGCGAGTCTGGAGGATTTGTTTTTCGCACAGGGATATGTGACGGCGCAAGACCGCCTGTGGCAGATGGATGTGATGCGGCGCTTTGGGTCCGGAGAATTGTCGGAGATTCTGGGCGAAGACACTCTAAAGATTGACCGGGAGCAGCGCATTCTGGGGCTGAGAGACGCGGCAAAGAAATCGTTAGAGCTGGCGACGCTGAGGGATCGTTCTTATTTCGACGCTTACGCGCGCGGGGTGAATGCATTCATTGCAGGCCATGGAAAAAGCCTTCCCATTGAATTTCGTATTTTGAAATATCAGCCAAAGCCTTGGCAGGCGGAGGATTCGATCGTCATCGCGAACCAGATGGTGAAAGATCTCAACTTTTATACCTTTGGGGATGCACTGACGCGGGAAAAGATTTTGGCGAAGATCGGGCCGGAGCTGACTGCGGATTTGTATGTGAATCAATCCTGGCATGATCGCCCGCCCACGGTGATGCGAGCCAATATTGAAGATGAGCCGAATCAAGGCGACAGTGACGACGACGATGACGATGATGAAGGTCCGGATAATGCGGTGACTCGAGGCGGGCATGCGCCGCCGATATGGGAGCAGCACGAGCCGGAGGCGGTTAACGGATCGAACGACTGGGTGATCTCAGGGGCGCATACGGTGACCGGCAAACCGCTGCTCTCAAACGATATGCATCTGGGCCATCAGATGCCGAACTTGTGGTACGAAGCGCATTTGAAGGCGGCGAACTTGGATGTGGCAGGAGTGACTTTGCCCGGAGTGCCGTATGTGATCGTGGGCCACAACCAGCGGATTGCGTGGGGGTTTACGAACGTTGGGCCGACGGTGACGGATGCCTACATCGAGAACTTCAATGCGCAAGGCCAATATGAGACGCCGCAGGGCTGGCGGGAACCGGACAATCGGCAGGAGGTGATCCACGTCAAAGGGAAACCAGATGTAACGGTAGACGTAAAGATCACGCGGCACGGGCCGATTATCAGCGAAATCATTCCAGGGGAAACGCGGCAGATCGCATTGCGGTGGACGCTCTACGACGGGTTGCACATACCGTTTTTCGACGTGGATGCGGCACAAAATTGGAATGACTTTTGCAAAGCGTTTGCGTTACTGGATGCGCCTGGACAGAACGTGGTGTACGCGGATGTGGATGGCAACATTGGATATCACGCGACGGGGCATGTGCCGATTCGTGCGGCGGGCGACGGAAGCTTGCCGGTAAGCGGCGCCAACGATGCTCACGAATGGACAGGCTATATTCCTTTCGAAAAGCTGCCAAATATCTACAATCCGGCGTCTGGAGTGATTGGCACAGCGAATGGTCGCATTACTCCAGAGGGTTATCCCTATGCAATTAGCGCAGAGTGGGAAGCGCCCTGGCGTACCGCGCGGATTTATCACGTGCTGGAGTCGGGAAGGAGGTTTGCGGCGGCGGACATGCTGGCGCTTCAGAGCGATGTGCAATCGGAAAATGACTTGTTTGCGGCGGAGCGACTTGTGTACGCGGTGGATCATGCAGCGAAGTCTTCGGCGAGAGCAAAGCAAGCTGCGGAGTTGATGCGCAACTGGGATGGCCGGATGATCGCGACGGCCTCCGCGCCCACGATCGCGGTAAGGGCTGCGCAGGAGTTGACACGTTTGTTGCTGGAACCGCGTTTAGGACCCGCACCGGAGGACGTTGTGCAGCAGAAAACAGTTCTTAGCTGGAAGTCGTATGGCTGGGAAATGCGAACCGTGTGGCTGCAGAGTGTAATGCTGCATCAGCCGAAGCGATGGCTCCCGGAGAAATATCCGAACTACGATGAATTGCTGACGGCAGCGGTGGAAGCCGCGGTGAATGGTCCGGATGCCCCGAAGGACTTGGCGGGATGGCGTTGGGGAGCGGTGAATGCGGTTGACATTGAGCATCCGGTGCTGGGGAAAATTCCGATTCTGGCGCGATGGAGTGCGCCGGGAGTAAACGAACAATCCGGAAGCGGATATACGGTGAAGGCCGTGACTCGACATCATGGGCCGTCGGAACGGTTTACGGCGAACCTGGCGGACCTGGATCAATCGACTTTAAACACAGTGACGGGGCAGGGTGGGAATTTTCTGAGCCCGTTTTACATGGATCAGTGGAAGGCATGGTATGAGGGGTTCACATTTACTTTGCCGTTTACGTCCGCCGCAGTCGAGGGGAGCGCAGCGCATCGGTTGACGCTGAGGCCGGAATAGGATTTCGCTGTGGCGGAGGGACGAGGGCTAAAGCCCCATCTGAAAAAAGGATTTAATCGCAGCGCTGAAGCGCTGCGCCACCCAAAAGCCAACTCCACCCGAAAGCCAACTTCACTTCAACGCTAGCCCATCGACGCCAGTCTTCAAGGTTAGCCATTAACTAGTCGTAAATGCCAGCCGTGGAAGCAAATTACCCGCAAGCGAAGCCACCGCGATCAAGGCTTCGGCGAAGCCTTAGGCAGAGGGCGAGGACGAGGGTCGCCTGGAAGAGGGTCGCTTAGAAAAAGTCCACTGCTTTTACATCCGTGACAATGCCG
This sequence comes from Acidobacteriaceae bacterium, assembly GCA_003165455.1. Classification (GTDB taxonomy): domain Bacteria; phylum Acidobacteriota; class Terriglobia; order Terriglobales; family Acidobacteriaceae; genus Sulfotelmatobacter. The sequence continues at coordinate 8,375 of PLUJ01000210.1, forward strand.
GTGACCACGATGGTGCCGGTGGGGATGTATTGCGTGTTTTCGAGCAACGTGTCAGTTTGTGTGTCGTACACACGCAGGTAGCCGCCTTCAGCGACGTATTCGACGTAACGTGAGCTGAAACTTTGCAGACCGGTAACGTCACCGTTATCGGGAGGAATCACGACGCTGCCGTTGGTGGTGTTGAAGATGGAAAGGCAGCCGCGGACTTCTCCCTGCGGATTATTTACGTTTCCGACGGTGGTGCAATTATAGGAACCGATAAAAAGTTGGCCGCCCAGGCTTAAGTCGATGCGGTCGTGATAGCCATTGGTTATAACGGCGCTGCCAGTGACGGTCAAAGAAGCGAGGTTCACGGTATCGAGACGGCCGCAAACTGTGGCGGCGGTGCTTTCGCCGGTACAGGCGTTGTTTGCGGTTGAAGGAGACGTGCCGGCAACGTACAGGGTTGAACCGCTCAGATAACCAATGGTGGCGGCATCGACGGGAATGGCTGGGCCCGTTAGGGAGGGCGGACTCGTTTGGACATTCAGAAGCTGAACGCTGGCCTGGATTCCGCCGCACTGCGGACCGCAATTCAAGATGTATGCGGTGCTGCCATCGGGACTGTAAATTCCGTAAACCGGATGATCGAAACCGGTGACGGCAACGCTGGTTGGGCTACCACTGTTTAAGAGGAATGGCGAAACGATGGTTACGGAATTCACGAGACTGGCGTCATTGCTGAAAACCAAGAGCTGACTTCCACCCGCATTCGATATCACGGTCTGTGCACCGGGTACGCTGAAGGTTCCTATCGTGCCTCCGGAAGCCAGATTCATCTCAACCACTCCACCGGGAGCGGATCCATTGANNCGTCATTGAGAATGGCGTTGGGAACGGCTGCGAAGCCCGTGGTGGAATTGGGTTCGGCCAGGCTGGTGGTGGGGCCCGGGAGCTGAATGCTGCCCGTGGAGGATTCCCTGGCGGTACTGACGACCTGAACAGAGTTAGTAGCAGAATCGAAGGCCAGCAAGGTAGCGCGGGAGGGGTCCGTTATCATCATGCCGGGCGAAGTTCCTGCGCTAATAACTTTTTTTACAAGGGTGTCGTCATAACCGTTCACGACAACCAGGCCCGAAGCTGCGGTTGGCGCGGCAGCGCTTTGTGAGACAAAAACGCGCTCCGTGAATCCACCGGGTGGCTTGGTGATACCGGATGACCCTCCGCAAGATACAAAACCCAGACTGGTCAAGGCAAAAACGGCTTGCAACAGAAAACATTTCTTCAAACGCGAAGCTCCTCGCCGCGGAACAAATGGAGATGTAAGTGCGAAATAGCGGATTATAGCAGAGCCGCAGGATAACCCTCTCGATCCTGACACCGGAGAACGAGGTACATTCGTTCTTCTCGCGGGCATGCACGGTTTCGGGCTCATCTTGTATGCTCTTTCTTATGGCAGACAACATTCTTTTGCACATCAAGCAGTCGCCGGTTTTGTGCGACGGCGCGATGGGAACTCTGCTTTATTCCAAAGGAGTCTTCATCAACCGGTGCTATGACGAGTTAAATCTCTCTCAGCCCGATCTGATTCGAGCCATCCATCACGAGTATCTGCAAGCTGGTGCCGAAATAATCGAAACCAATACTTTCGGGGCAAATGCATTTCGCCTGGCAAGGCACAGCCTGACAGACAAAGTGCGTGACATGAATCGAATGGGAGCGAAGCTGGCTCGTGAAGCCGCTAAGAGCTTCGATGTGTGGGTGGCTGGATCGGTTGGCCCATTGGGAACAAGGATTGAGCCCCTGGGAAAGACCTCTTTTGAGGAAGCCCGTCAGGCCTTTCGGGAGCAGATTGAAGCGTTGGCGGAGGGCGGCGTCGATTTACTGATGATGGAGACGTTCGGATATCTCGAGGAACTCCACCAGGCGATGCTGGCGGCGAAAGACGTGGGAGCCAACCTGCCGCTGGTGGTGCAGGTAACGATTGACGAAGATGGAAACTGCCTGGATGGGTCCGATCCGGAAACGTTTACGCCGCGCCTGGAGGATTGGGGCGCGGATGTGATTGGCTGCAATTGCAGCGTGGGTCCGGTGGCGATGCTGGATGCGATCGAACGGGTGCGGGATCTTACTTCCCTGCCGCTGGCTGCCCAACCGAATGCCGGCATTCCAAGATCGGTGGAAGGTAGAAACATCTACCTGTGTTCGCCCGAATATATGGCGAGCTATGCGCGGAAGTTTGTGGCTGCGGGTGTGCGGATTGTGGGGGGATGCTGCGGGACCACTCCCGACCATGTTCGGGTGATGAAATCGGCGTTGCGCGCGGGGGAAGCTCGGGGTAAAGCGGCGGCGGTTCATGGGAGTGGGGGTGCTGCGGCAGCGGTATCGGCGGCGGTGCGACCACTGGCTGAACGGTCTCTGATGGGAGCGAAGCTGGCACGGGGCGAATTTATCACCATGGTCGAAGTGGTGCCCCCAAAGGGAACGGACATTCGCAAAGAACTGGAGGGGGCGCGTTTCCTGAAATCCGTGGGGGTAGATGCGGTGAATATTCCCGACAGCCCGCGAGCCTCGGCGAGAATGAGCAACCAGGCGTTGTCGCTGCTCATGCAGCGGGAGACGGGGATCGAAGCGATTCTGCACTATACCTGCCGGGACCGCAATGTGCTGTGCATACAGAGCGATCTGTTGGGAGCGGCGGCGGTGGGGATTAAGAATCTGATCTGTATTACCGGCGATCCGCCGAAGATGGGAAATTATCCGGATGCCACGGCGGTTTTCGATGTAGACGCGATTGGACTGGTAAACATTGTTCATAATCTCAATCGAGGGCTGGACCTGGGCGGGAATCCAATTGGAGAAGGGACGGGATTTGTAATCGGAGTGGGAGCGAACCCGGGACTTACGGATTTGGACGAAGAGGTTCGGCGATTCGAATACAAGGTAGGGGCTGGGGCCGAGTATGCGGTCACACAGCCGGTTTTCGATTTGCGATTGCTGGAGAATTTTCTGCGGCGCATCGAGCACTGCCGCATTCCCGTGGTGGCGGGGATTTGGCCACTGGTAAGCGTGCGCAATGCGGAGTTCATGAAGAACGAATTGCGTGTCTCGGTGCCGGATGCGATTTTGGAGCGAATGGCGAAGGCGCAGACGCCGGACGGCGCAAGAGCGGAAGGGGTGGCGATTGCGCGCGAGATGCTTCTGGCGGTTCGGCACATGGTGCAAGGCGCGCAGATCAGCGCGCCACAAGGGCGATATAGCTCAGCGGTGGATGTGCTTGAAGCAATGGGAACAAAAGCTTCGGCTGGGATTTAGTCCGGAGGGTTGTTTCCTTATGGTTCGCATCCAAATTATTGTTCGTCTTTTAACATTAAAGAACTGGACATTCGGGTCGGTTGGGAGCATTACAATAAGAGACGGAGAGAAATCCGTTGGCTAAATTTGAAGAGTGCCTGCAACGACTGGAAAAGATAGTCCACGAACTGGAAAAGGGAGATGTGCCTTTGGAAACATCTCTGACCCTTTTCGAAGAGGGGATGAATTTATCGTCCGCATGCCGCAAGGAACTGGAGCAGGCGGAAGGTAAAGTGGAGATCTTGTTAAGGAAAAACGGAAAGCTGCAGGCGGAGCCTTTTGAGGCTTAAGAGAACTTTGAGGCTTAAGCCGAAACAGCGTACGGCGGCGTCCGGCCTCAACTGGGACGCTTGATCCGTTAGCAAAGTCTGTGGAGTAGAGGTGCCCAGCCCTCCCCGCAGCCCTAATCCGATTTAGCTGACGATAAGAGTCAGGAGGATCTATGGGCTTCACGGTAGTACTGCTTGAAATCGATCCTAAAGCCACGCGAACTGTCACTGGCGCGCTTCCCACACAACCCCGTCCAGTATGTCTTGCGCGTTCGATTGCGCGCTCTACGGAAGAGCTGCGCGAGCGTGTCTCCAATGAACGATTCGAAGTGGCGGTCCTCGACATGGAGCACTCACGGCTGAGCGACGTGCGGAGCCTGCACAGGGATTTTCCGACGCTGCCGATCATATGCACACACCGAGTACCTGACGATGACTTGTGGGTCTCCGCGCTGGACGCTGGAGCCAGCGACGTGTGTGGACCCGAGGAACTGGAAAATGTTTTGACTTCCCTGGTGAGAACCCGTGGGGCGGCGCGCGTCGCCTTTGCCTGAGCTGTAACGAGTCACTAAGCACCTCCTGCGCAGACCGGATTCAGGCAGTCCGCGACGAGAAGCTCCATTCCTTTTTTGTTGGTCGTCGTACTTCCGAGAGGTCTGCCTTGTTATACTCACTGCTCAATGCTGCAAGAAACACTTGAGCAAGGGCAGGTGCTGACCGATGCTGCGCTGGATCGGCTGATTCCAGACGAAACGCAGCATCCGCAATCCATTCATAAAGCCATGCGCCACAGTGTGTTTGCCGGAGGCAAGCGGCTGCGTCCTGTGCTGTGCCTGGAAGCTGGCCGCATGGTTGCAGGATCATTGCCTAAGAAGATTGAGGAGTTGGGTGCAGCGCTCGAGATGCTGCACACTTATTCCCTGATTCACGACGACCTTCCCGCGCTCGACAATGACGATCTACGACGCGGACGCCCCACTTGCCACAAAGTTTTCGGGGATGCCATCGCGATCCTCGCGGGGGATGCGCTGCAAACGCAGGCCTACGAGGTTCTGGCACGATTGCAGTGTCCGCCGGAACAGCGCGTGCGGATTGTTGAAGAGATCGCGCGCGGAACCGGAACCGTGGAGGGCATGATCGGCGGGCAAGTGGCGGACCTGGAGGCGGAGCATACGCGACCGACCGCAGAAATGCTCGAATATATTCATCGCGCAAAAACCGCCGCCTTGATCGCGGCCAGCCTGGTGAGCGGCGGGCTGTATGCAGGCGCCAGTGACAGCGAGGTTCGGAAGCTGCGCACGTTTGGGCGATCGATTGGGCTAGCTTTTCAGATCGTCGATGATGTGCTGGACGTTACTCAGACTTCCGAGCAACTGGGAAAAACCGCAGGCAAGGATACGGCCGCGCAGAAGGTGACTTATCCCGCATTGTTCGGGATTGAAGAATCGGTACGGAGAGCGGACATCCTCGTGAGCAAAGCGTTTGCGGAGCTGGAAGGCTTCGGCAATCGGGCGGAGCGGTTGAAGGAGTTAGCGCGGTATTTGGTTGAGAGGAAGAATTAATCACACGAAAGTTTTTTGGGAGGATTGCCTTTCCGTATTCGATGAGTGACAATCTTTAAGGCGATGGAGTTCGCCATAACCGCTTGCAGCGGCTGTTTGGCTGAAGCTGATAACTCCTACAAAATCTAACGACCGATTTGTAGGGGAGAACTCCGTGCTGAAAAACTTTCTTGCCATTTCTGTCGCCGCGATCATCGGGGCCAACTTGCGTTACCTCGTCGCCCGGATGGCCGCCAGGCAGTTCGGTCCCGCATTTCCTTACGGGACTCTCCTCATCAATATCGCCGGCAGCTTCATTGTTGGATGGTTCATCATTCTCACAACGGAGCGGATCTTAATCGATCCGCGCTGGAGATTGCTGGTGGTGATTGGCTTCTGCGGCTCGTTTACGACCTTTTCCAGCTACGCGTTTGAGAGCATGGCTTACTTCGAGCAAGGCCAGTGGTGGCTGATGATCGCAAACATTTTGAGCAATAACGTCCTGTGCTTGTGCGCAGCATTGGCGGGCATGGCAGTGGCGCGGGTGATGTAGCGTATGTCATTCGTGAGCGTATCTTCGAAGTTCAGGTCGCAACGTGATTGCGAACTCTCTGGTTCTGATCTCGCCCTTGGTTCCGATCTCACCCTTGTTTCCGATCAAGCGATAAACGGCAGATCATGATCATTCCGGCCATCCAGACGAAGCGACTAACCTTGCGCGCCCATACGGAAGAGGACATTCCAGCGCTGTTGCCGCTGATCGGGACGCGCGAAGTGGCCGCGACCACTTTGCGCATCGCGCACCCTTATACGGAACAAAACGCGAGAGACTTTATCGCTAAGATCCGGAAAGAAGACGAACCGTTATGGCTGGCTATCACATTACGCAGCGGCGCACTTTGCGGAGGCATTGGGCTAAGGCTTGACGGGAAACATTCGCATGGCGAACTCGGCTATTGGATTGGCGTTCCTTATTGGGGCAACGGCTACGCAACGGAAGCTTCCCGCGCCATGCTCGAATATGGGTTCAAAGAGTTGAAGCTCCATCGCATTCTGGCAACGCATTTCCGGCAGAACGTCACTTCAGGAAAAATCCTTTGCAAGCTAGGCATGCGCCATGAAGGATGCATGCGAGAACATCTTTGTAAATGGGGCGAGTTCGTGGATGTCGAGTGTTACGGAATTCTACGCAGCGAGTGGGAGAGCCAGACCGGTTCGTCGTAGGTTTCTGAAAAGTGAGGTTTCAAATTACAATGCCAGACGATATGGCTGTACAAGTGACAATGTATTTGAATGAGGGGGACCAGTGGCATCATCGGCCACTGCACATGGAAATCCTCAACTACCTGCGGCAGGAAAACGTTTACGGCGCAACCGCTTTTCATGCAGTAGCAGGATTCCTGGGCCGAAACCGTGTGAAGACGGCGCACATGGTTGAGGCCGGAGGCAAACTGCCGGTTGTAATCATTTTTGTAGATAGGGAGGAGCATGTGAACCGAGTGCTGCCGACCCTGAAGGAAATGGCAGCGCACCGGCTGATTGTGCGCGAGAATGTGGTGATCGAGCAAGGGAACCTTGAGTAGCCCGGCGCCAACATCTCTCGACGTTCTGGCCATTGCCGCGCACCGCGATGACGTGGAGCAAACCTGTGGTGGCACTTTGCTCGGAGCGGCTCACCGGGGTCAGCGAACCGGCATTCTTGATTTGACTCGAGGTGAAATGGGAACGCGCGGCAGCGCCGAGGATCGAGCGCGCGAAGCTGCGGACGCTGCGAAGATTCTTGGTGCCGAATGGCGGCGGGCGCTCGATATTCCGGATGGCCGGGTCGAGAATACGTGGGAAAATCGTCTAAAAGTGGCAGCCGTAATCCGGCAGACCCGGCCGCGGGTTGTGATTTTGCCTTATTGGAAGGGTCGGCATCCGGACCATTACACAACGTCTGTGCTGGGATATGAGGCGTGCTTTTTGGCGGGACTGAGGAAGTTGGATCTTGGATCTCAGATGTCAGCTTCCGATATAGGCGAACCGACATCTGACGAGGGGCTTGCTCCTCACCGCCCGTTCAAGATTATCTACGCAACGCTTTATTACGATGTGCGGCCGACTTTTGTCGTCGACATCAGCGAGCAGTTCGAGAGCAAGTTTGCTTCCATCATGGCGTATAAATCGCAGTTCAGCGACCAGGACGCGGGGAAGGATCTCTTCCCTGCGCATGACGAGATTTATGCGCGGGTGGAATCGATGGCTCGATACTATGGAGCGCTCGGCGGCGTTAAATACGGAGAGCCTTTTCTGCAGAAAGAAGTTGGCCTGGTGGAAGATCTGCTGGGGATTCCTGTGAAATCGATCTGAAGCTCACCTTTTTGAAACCCACTACGAATCATTTCTCTTACAACTTCATCGCAACGGCCAGTCCATCGCGAATCGGCAGAATCGTGGTGAAAAACTCCGGAGAATCGTAAAGCTGACGGTTGAACTCCAGGATGGCTTTGGTGCGGGCTTCTTTGGGATTTTTCTCGGCAATTCTACCGCTCCATAGAACGTTGTCCGTGATAAATAATCCCCCTTTGCGCAGACGGGAAGACACGAGGCGAAGGACGCGCGGATAGTCTTCTTTATCGACATCATTGAAGATGATGTCGTATTGTTCCTTTTGCTCCGAGAGGAATTCGAGCGCATCGCCAGTATGCAGGGTAATGCGATTGGCAACGCCGGCGCGATTGAAGTAACGACGAGCGCGCTCGGCGTTGTTTGGGTCGCCGTCCGTATAAATCACCCTGCCCTTTTCACCCACGGCCTGAGCCCACCAGAGGGTGGAGTAGCCGATCGCAGAGCCCAACTCAAAGACCGTCCTGGCATCGATCATTAACGCGAGTTGCTGCAGGATGCGAGCGACCGCAGGCCCGACGATGGGCACGTCATGCAGGGAAGCATAATCTTCCATCTCCGCCAGGACGACGTCTCGCTTGGGCAACATGGCGTAGAGATAATCGTCGACGGCTCCGGCAGTGGTGAGGTTATAGTGTCTCCAGTTCGGCTTTTTCGTTGCTGCTGTTGTCGGCATATATTTCTACCTCACACGACTATTCATCTTTTACGCGGCGATGGAATCCCGCACAGTTACTCCGGGCTTGAGTGTGACCACATTTAAGTCCGGCACAAGTTTTTGTAGTTCGGCTGGGCTTCCGGTGAGCATGGGGAACGTGCCGAAGTGCATGGGGATTACGGTTTTTGGCTTAAGCAAATTGCAGGCATAGGCCGCCTCGCGCGGGCCCATGGTGAAATGGTCGCCGACTGGAATCATAACGATTTCCGGCGCGTAAAGTTCCCGAATGATCGCCATGTCGCCGAAGACGTTGGTGTCGCCCGCGTGATAAATTTTGACGCCATTGTCGAATTCGACGACGTAGCCGCAGGCCTCGCCTCCGTAGACGAGTTGGTCGCCATCCTGAATGCCGCAAGAGTGATCGGCATGCACCATGGTGACTTTGATATCGCCCACAAGTTGCGTGCCGCCCTTGTTCATCATGGCGGTATTCTTGACGCCTTTTTTCTCTAACCACCCGCACAGCTCCGGAATGCCGACCACTTGAGGCTCATGCTGTTTGGCGATTTCGACAGCGTCGCCGATGTGGTCGCCATGACCGTGAGTAATCAGCATGGTGTCTACCTTCTTTACCTTCTTTTCGGAGGGTGGACACGCGGGGTTGTTCATGACCCATGGGTCGATGATGATGGTTTTTCCAGCAGGGGTTTCGATGCGAAATGTGGCGTGCCCAAGCCACGTGAGTTGAACGCCTTTCAAGTTCATTCCTTTGCTCCGGCTGCCGCCCAGCTTGAATTCTCGACTAAACCGTCCCCGGTATTTCTCAACGTGGGCGGGAGCTTGACTTTAGTTTAATATGAAACGCCATGACGGAACTCAAGGTACTGATCTCTCGCGACGAAATTATGCGAAGAGTGGCGGAGCTTGGCTCTGAGATTACGCGGGATTTTGCTGGGCAACCCGTAATTCTGGTGGGAGTATTGAAGGGATCCGCGATTTTCCTCGCCGACCTGGCGCGGCAGATTAATCTGGATGCGACTTTCGACTTTGTAGGCATTTCGAGTTACGGCAATCGGCCCAGCCCCACGCAGGAGTTGAAGAATGGATGGGATTCCACGGGTGAAGTAAAGCTGACGAAGGATGTGGATCAGTCAATGCAGGGCAAGAACGTGATCGTGGTGGAAGACATTCTGGATACGGGGTTGACGCTCACGGTACTCAAGAAACTCTTGCTGGCTCACCAACCCAAGGCGCTGAAGATCGCGGCCTTGCTGGATAAACCTTCGCGGCGAAAACTGCCTCTGCAAGGCGACTATGTGGGCTTTACGATTCCGGACGAGTTTGTTGTGGGCTACGGACTCGATTACGCGGAACGTTACCGTAACTTGCCGGATATTTGCGTGATACCACGGGAGTGAAAGTAGGACCGAACGCCGTTAGTCGCTGCTCGGCAATCAGGACTCGAAGTACGACTGCTATCATGGAAACGATGGGGCCAGTTCTGAATAATCCTGGAAAACACCTGAATGTCGAGCGGTTGTTGCTGGAGATGTCCGATGTTCTGGCAACCTCGCTCGATCTGGAGACCACACTGCGCCGTATTGCAGAGGTGGTGCGAACGGTTATCGACTATGAAATTTTCGCCATCTTGCTGCTGAACGAAAAAACTCAGGAACTTCGCTTTCGATTTCAATTTGGCTATCCGGCGGATTGGGCCGATCGTGCGCGCGTAAAGGTTGGCGAGGGCGTCACTGGAAAAGCCGCACAGTTAAAACAGGCGGTCCTGGTGGATGACGTCACGCTTGACCCTGCTTACATTGCCGCGATACCCAATGTACGCTCGGAACTGGCGGTGCCACTCATCATCAAGAATCGTGTGATCGGCGTAATGGACCTTGAAGCGCGCCATCCAAATTACTTTAATGAAGAGCACAGCCGGTTGCTCACGCTAGTGGCGTCGCGAATTGCCGGAGGCATCGAGAACGCACAGTTGTACACGCGCATCAAGCGCCAGGCGCGGATTCTTGAACTGCTGAATGAAATTGCCCGCGAGCTCTCCTCGATCCTGAATCTGGATGAACTTTTGAATCGGGTGGCGGAGCTCTTGCGGAAGCTAATTGATTACCAGATATTCAGCATTCTGCTCCTCGACGCTTCTGGAGAGAAGCTGCAGCACCGATTCTCTTTGCGTTTTCACGAAAATGTTCACCTTAAGCGCGAGGTTCCGTTAGGGCTCGGGCTGGTTGGACATGCCGCTCAAAGCAAACAGGCAATTCTGGTGCCGGATGTAAGCAAAGATTCGCGTTATATCGAAGCGAACCCGGAGACTCGCTCGGAACTGGCGGTACCGCTGATTTATAAGGACAAGGTAATTGGTGTGCTCGATATGGAACATAGCAAGCGCGGCTTCTTTACGGAGGAACACAAGCGGACCATTGTGACCCTCTCCGCGCAGGTGGCAATCGCCATTGAGAACGCGCAACTGTACGAAGAGATCGGAAGGCAGGAGCGGCGACTGGAGCGCGACTTGGCACTGGCGCGGGAGCTACAGCAGCGGTTGCTGCCGCAGACCCTGCCGACGGTTGCGCATTTGGAACTGGCTGCGAAATTTGTTCCGGCGCGCGCGATTGGCGGAGATCTCTACGATTTTGTTCCCTACTCATTATCGCGTCTGGGGATTGCGATCGGCGACGTCAGCGGCAAAGGTGCACCGGCAGCTATTTACGCGGCGCTCGTCAGCGGAATTCTCCGCTCCCACGCACCCATCGAACCTGGTCCGGCGGAAATNNTGGCCGAACGCCGCGTGGAAGCGCAGTTCGTTTCCCTCATCTACGCTGTATGGGACGACGAACGCAGTACTCTGATTGTTGCGAATTCCGGTTTGCCGCGGCCAATCTACTTACATAATGGCAAGATCCAGATTATCGAAGCGACAGGGCTTCCGCTTGGCCTGTTCGACGACGCGACCTACGATGAGTTTCAATTCCAGATGGAACCG
>PLUJ01000062.1 GCA_003165455.1 Acidobacteriaceae bacterium
CCTTTAGATCATCTGGCGTGACACGCACGCGCAGCATTACGTCCTTGGCATTCCCTTTCGGCAACGAGGGCCGTCCAACTTTCCTAGCTTTGGGCATCGGCATTGTTCCTAAAGTTTTGGACGATGAACGCTCTTACGGCAGTTAACGGAGATACCACAGGCGGGACGTGAAGCACCGCCACATGCTGAGTCGGCTTGTCTGAGTCGCCTGTATCGTGCAGCCAAGCATAGGCAGTGTTCGCTTTAGGATGGCCTTCCAGATGAAACACTTCCACAATCCCATCCCAGACTGTTTCCCCGTTGAATACTTCTTTCACTGGCACACTCTCGCGGTGCGTGGCCTTCCCGCCGTGTAGCTTGTGAATCGCATCTCTCAGTTCTTCGGTATGGCTCACTGAACGTCACTCCCGAAGAACATTTCTTCCAATACTAGTTTCCGCAGATGCCACGATTCTCGCTCTTTGCCCTCTATCTTGAATCTGCACTCGCCATCATCGTTCAATGTTAGAGATGCTTTCAGCACCACTTTGTCCTTATCGTCCACAACCACGATTTGGTCATCTTTGATTGAAAACGTAGCCGATTTGGATATTTTGTTCCCTTCGCGCATGACTGAGAACGCGGCACCGTGGGAAACCACGCGGAATCCGTACCAACGCTCCTCGGGACGCAATGCGTTGCGCTCGGCAACGTCTTGTTCGATCTCTAGTTTCAATTTCATGAATATGGCGTAAGCCGAACATGAATGTCTTTCCCGCACCCAGTTAAATTCCGCCTCATCTGTCATGCCGCAGCCTCCACTAAATCGCCCACGCTCCAGAACGTGCCCGTAACTCCCGCCGCCATCGCTGGTGTACAGCGCAGCGTGTTGTGCCGCTTCACAAAATTGTAGTAGGCGAAGTGCAGGGCAACCGCTGCCTCAAAGTTCTCGCGCTTCTTGCTGAATGCCAGCGTCAGGCGAGTGAGGCGGCGCATGTGTAACCGCGTGGTGGCATTCAACCGCTCAACGTAGCTGGTAGAGATTAGGCGCTCATCTGGAATACCAATAATTGTTTTCTTCTCGGCTGAAACAAACTTGGGCGCACTGTAGCGGCGATTATCGCTAACTTCCTCGTGCCCGTAGGTCTTGACGATCTGGCCATAGTCCACGAACTCGCCGAAAGCCGCTTGCATCGCCGGGACGTAAGCCGCAAGCCCATCGGTGGAGATTTGCACGCGGAATGCCATGCGGTTAGCAACGTCCTGTACAAACGCCTTCGCCGTCGCAGCATCACGATTGCCACACTTGAACGCCGGAACTAGCTTGGTTTCTGCATCAATCACACAAAACGTCCAAACGCTGCCTACTCCATCCTCGCCTTCGCGCACGTTCCGATCTTTCTTTCCGACGAATCCCCAAATTTCGTCCATTTCTAGGCGATTGCAGGGCAGATTCCTCATAGAGGAGTCCAACAAGGCCGCGCATCCCTGACCGACTTTAACGGCGAGACGCCCAATCGTATCGTGGTGAATGCCAGTGATGCGCTCTATCGAGCGAAGGCTAGAGCCTTCGGCCAAGGCTGCGATTACCGCGATTTGCTTGTCGGTATTGAGTACGTTCGCCATGTGTATTACTGTACCCCAATAACTATTGCTTGTCAAGTATTTTCGGGGTACAATTTCTATGCTATGCGAGTCTATGCTGCCGTGTTCGCCCTGTGTACCGTCGCAGCGTTGCTCACCAGTGAGCCATGTTGCGGTTCCAGCGAGTACAAGCAAGCCGCCACAGCAAGCGGGCAGAGTCCGACCCCAGCGGTCGGGACTAAAAAGAACTATCCCGAAGCCACCAACGAGACAGAAACAACCCACAACGGCCCGCCAAGCTGGTGTACAGCCCTCAAAAGGCCCGAGTGGTGGCTGGTCATTGTAGCTATCCTTACTGGCCTTGCTATTGCTTATCAAGCGAGGGAGATGAGGCGCGCTACTGAGGCTATGGGTGTACAAGCTGGGCATATGCAAGGACAGCTTTGCGCTATGAATCAGCAGCGGGACTTGATGAGCCGTCAGTTGACGGAGATGGGAAATCAAACCTCCGCAATGTGGGAGCAGATCAAGACGACATTTGCCGAAAAAATACCCAGACTCAAAGCTGATATTGTTCAGGAACCCCCTGAACTTAAGCCAGTGGAAGTTTTCCCTACAGTAGCGATCACCGTTACCAATGAGGGTTCGACCAATGCCTTCAATGTCTTCGCCGAAGGAGCAGCGACCCTGCATGAGTCCGATAGTTTTCCCCAAGACGCTAAAATTTGGCCCCTCACAATTCCCCAGACCATCGAACCACGAGCCGAATTCAAAGTTCTTATCCATTTCACCCCGTTGCTTACCGAGGAGGACATAAACAACGTTCGATGGAGCAAAGCCTTTCTCCATATCTTCGGAATCGTCAAGTACCAGAACTTCCTCAATCATCCCGCTGAGGCTTATTTTTGGTATGTATGGCGAGTATCCCACTTGTTTGATTTCATGATTGTTGATGGCATCCCGAATCCAGACTTTTCCCGCTGGGAGACCCATATCCATCCCGAGGCCCAGCGCATGATTCGCGAGTATGAGGAGCAGCACAGAAAAGCAAATTAGGCCACGACCTAACATGCTATCCATCGAGGTTAGCAGGTAAATCACGGTTGGTTGGGCGAGCGGATATCACGGCCCTGTCCTAAAGTTGCGTCGAAGCGGGTCGGCCGTGCGCCAGCGGGCATCCAGCCGGTTGAAGCCGTCGTAGGTGTAGAACCACGTGCCGTTGACGATGTCCGTGTCAGATAGAACGTCGCCGTCGCCGGTGTACCCGACGCGGTAGCTGTAGACCGTACTGCCCGCACACGTCCCTGCCGACAGGCATGTGCGGCACCACGCTCGCCATCTGATCTAGCCTGGAGGCAGCCATGGCCACCAGGAAGAACAGCGTTTGCCATAAGCGTGAGTGGAAATATTGCACCGTGGCATGACGATTGCCATTTCCCCATCAGTTCGCTCCATGCTTCGGCCTGGCGCAACGCTTCAAAACAGTCATGAGGTAGATTTCCCTTCACGTCATTGAGTGCGTAACACACGATTTGACAACTGCCACTTTGGTTCCCGCATTCAATGTGATCGACGGCGGGATAGAGTGGATGCACTCCGTGCCCGTCTTTCGTCGCCACGCCTTCTTTCTTGTCGAAGAGTGTAGGGACGTTAGATAGCCGGGGTTCAGGTCCCCAGCAGATTGATCTGCAGTTTCATGTATCCGTGCTCGCGCGCCCAGAGGTCAAGAGGTATGGTCGCCAATTCGTCAACCACGGGAACGGCCAATCCCGTCTTGGTCAGATCAATACTTTTTAAGTAGGTGTGGCACGTATCGCAGACGTCGACGCGGACGTGTGCGATTTCCGGAGCGGAGTAGAACGCCATCTGGGGTTCCCGTTCTTCCCCGCATGCCGGGCAATAAATTCTTCGGAAAGTCCATTCGTGAGCGCATAGCATGCATATCAAGGACTTTTTTGCTCCATCCCCTTCGCTCCTCAACACGCCGACGATAGGCTTGCCCCCGCAAAGCGGACAGGTCGAAGGGGTCCCATCCACAATCGCAACTTCGCGGTGATCAGCAAGATATTCGGCATAGGGTTGAAGGAAAATCCACGTTAGCAATCGATCTGAATAACTTGCATCGAGGAAATCGCTGGCCTGGATCTGCTCGTCGTCGTTCATGACGGGGTCGACTTCGGCATCCCCATGCCAGAAGTCTTCGATCGCGCGCTGCCATCCGCCTGGCCCTTTCTCGGCTAAACTTCCGGCGGCCTCCGAAAGAGGCATCGGCGCGATCTCATGGATCATCGACAAAAAACCAGAGATGCGGGGCAGGAGGAGAAAAAGATCCAATTCATCGCGAAGGGGGCGGTCGGCCGAAATTTTCGGCGAGCCCGCGAGCGCTTTCCGGATTTCAGAGTACAGACCTTTTTGAAATGTTGCCACTCGGGCGTAATAACTCAAGCCTTCGGCGGAAAATGGGTAGGTCGAAGCTAGTTCGTTGGCGCGACGAATACGACGGTCCCACTTCTTATCGATCATCGTTTCGGCAGAGATGAACTCGGTTGCGTTCTACCGATAACCTGGTAATACCAAGTGCGATGGAATGTCCATGCCCATGCGCGCGTTACGCGACCCAGAATCATGGACCCGAAGCTGCCCTCTTCGAGGAACGCGCTCATGTAGACATGAATCAGGAACAATCCGATAGTGATGAGCGCCACGCTGGCGTGAATCAGAATCGCGGCATAGCGCACGAAGCGGAGACTCCACGGAAGTGTTTCTGTGTACCACAACATAACTCCGGAGAGCAGCAGCAGGATCAAACCGTAGAAAATTCCCCAGAAGAAAAGCTTTTGTCCGAAATTGAAGCGCCCAACCGGAGGTAGTTTGTCGTCTTCATTCTTAATGTAATCTGGGATTGCCCTTCCCCAAGCACGATCGGCATCGGTAATTTGCATGTCGCCACGCCATTGCACGAACGTCACGAAGAGCGATGCCGTAAAAACAAGCCCAAACCACGGATGCCAGAACCGGGCCGCCGGACCGCCTCCTACAATCGCGGCCAGCCAGTAGAGATAGGGCGACCAGAATGCGAGGCCCGTGATCAATAGATAGATGTACGAAAACGCACCTAGCCAATGATTGATGCGCTCAAAAAACGTATACCGGACGATCGTCTCCTCGTTTTGGTTCGCGGCGCTAGAGCGCGAAACTGCGTCCGTCGTCATACGCGCCTCTCGTCACTATTTTCATTCGGCGGAATGGGTTCTTCCTTTTTCGGCCCGAATCGCATGTAATGCAACGCCATGCCTACGATGCCGCCGACCATCGCGAGATTTCCAAGCCACTTCAGCGGTCCTTTCCATAGTCGCACCGATAGAGGGATGCGAGGATCCTTCGGCAATCCGCCGTACAACTCAGGATTCTTGGCGTCGTGCAGCACATAGATCACATGCGTTCCGCCCACTCCTGCTGGATCGTAAACTCCAGCATCCGGAAATCCGGAATTTTCGCGAAGGTGCGACGCACGAGTTTCCGCCAATTCTTTCATTTCCGGCTTCGTCCCGAAATGCAGGCAGCCCGTGGGGCAGGCTTTGATGCAGGCCGGCTCTAGCCCTACCGACACGCGGTCATTGCAGAGCGTGCATTTAAAAACCTTGCGCGAGGGGGGATCGAATTTCGGAATATTGAACGGGCAGCCGGTCATGCAATACCCGCAACCGATGCAATGCTCCTCCTGAAAATCGACGATGCCGTTGGCATACTGCACGATGGCAGCGTCCGCCGGGCATGCGGCCAAGCACCCCGGATCAGCACAATGCATGCACTGGTCCTTGCGCATGAGCAGCATCATGGTGCCGTCAGCGCGTTCGTGTTCATTGAACTTGATCAGGTTCCAGTAATTCCATGCCGTTTCCGGCATCGTCTGGTAGGTGTTATCAAAAGTGGTTTCGCTGAACGTGTAGCCGTTCCATTCCAGGCAGGCTACTTCGCACGCTTTGCAGCCAATGCAGGTGGTGGTGTCCACGAGTTTGCAGACTTGATATTCGCGATTGAGCCCAGCCCCCGGAACGGTACCGGCGTGCCCTGAAATCCTGACTATTTCGGTTGAAGCCTGGCTCATCGCTCGCTCCTAGGCCTTTTCGATCTTCACAAGAAAACCCTTGGATTCAGGTGTATGTGCATTTGGATCCGTCACCGCCGGAGTAAGCAGATTCGCCGGAGTGCGCGCATCTTTCCCTTCGTCTTCCTGGATACCGCGGAAGCCTTGATGAATCGGCAATCCAATCTGGTAGGTCTTTTTCCCGTCGATCATCATCGGCTTCAACCGACGCGTTACAAACGCCTTCGCGGTGTAAGTTCCACGCGCGCTGATCACGTGAATCATATCCGTCCCGCGAATTCCTTTTTCGTTCGCCAGCTCTACGGGTATTTCCACGAATGGCTCGGGGATCAACTGAACGTTCATCGGATTGTTTTTCGTCCAGTAGTGATATTGCTCGGTCAGCCGGTAGGTGGTGCAGACGATGCTGTACTCCTCCGGCGATCCAAATTTGTCGTACGGCGTCTTGAACTTCGTTACCAGCGGATTATTCGACTGTTCTGGATGCAGCAGATTCTTGGTCGGGCTTTCGATCGGTTCGTAGTGCTCAGGAAACGGCCCATCCGCGAGAACGCCGATGGGAGCGAACAAACGACCGATGCCTTCGGGATTCATAATGAATGGCCCCATGTGATCCTTCGGATGGGAGTCGGGCTTGAAGTCGGGCACGTCGTTGCCCACCCACTTACCCGCCGCTTCGTTCCACCAAATCTGCTTGCGATCGGAATCCCACGGCTTTCCATCCGTATTGCAGGAGGCGCGATTGTAAAGCACGCGCCGATTTGCCGGCCACGACCACGCCCAGTTGGGAAAAACTCCCATTCCTGACGGATCCTCTGTCCCTCGCTTCTGGATCTGAGAACCTGCCTCGGTCCATGAACCGGAATAAATCCAATTGCCGCACGTCGTAGTGCCATCGTCTTTTAACCATGCAAATCCGGGCAATTGCTGACCCGCTTTGATCACCTGCCCCGTCGCATCGTCTTTCAGGTCGGCTAGAGCTTTACCGTTGATTTCCATCGCCACTTGCGAAAGTGGGGGATGAGCCGCATCGGCATATGCCCAACTCAAATTCAGAATTGGGTCGGGGAACTTCCCGCCCTCCTTCTTATAGAGGTCTCGAACTCGTAAGAAAATTTCGGCGATGATGTCTTGGTCGAGTCGCGCTTGCCCCGGAGGTGGAACCGCAGCGTATTTCCAGGTGACCCAGCGTGCAGAGTTTGTCATGCTGCCATCTTTTTCGGCAAAGCCCGCGCAGGGCAACCTATAAACGGTAGTGTTAATCTTCTTCTGTTCTTCCGCTGTAATGCCCGGCGCTCGCCAAAACTCGCTGGTCTCGTCCTCATAAATTTCGCCAACCACGAGCCAGTCCGCTTTCTTCAGCGCATTGATGTTTTTGTTCGTGTCCGGGCCGATCATCACTCCATTCATCCCGAAGGCCAACATGCCCTTGATCTTGTCGTTGTACATGTCGTCCCAGATATGGGTCCACGAGCAGTCTTGTCCGGGTTTCGGCAAATAATCAAAACCAAATCCGTTTTCCTTCGTAGCTGCATCGCCATACAACGACTTGAGTAACGACACCACGAATTTCGGCGTATTCGAGTAGTAGTTCATCGAAGCCCAAGGCGAGGGCTTCGACGGTCCAGGTGTAGTGCGCTTCAGATAGGTAGCCAAGTCTTTATCATCGGGAACAGGTCCTTTGAGGTAGCCAGGCAGCGAATCGTACAGCCCTGCCATATCGGTCGCACCCTGAATGTTGGAATGTCCGCGAAGCGCGTTCACGCCCCCGCCCGCTCTACCGACGTTACCGAGAAGAAGTTGAATCATGGCGGCAGTGCGGATGATCTGAGTTCCGAAACTATGCTGCGTCCAACCCACCGCATAGATGATGGTGCCGACTTTTTTCATGTCGCCATCTTTGCGGATCGATGTAAATAGATCGATGGCTTTCAGATACTGATCTTTTGGAATGCCGGTAATCCGTTCGACAACTTCGGGCGTGTAACGCGAATACTGCTGCTTCATCAGTTGGAAGACGCAGCGCGGATGCTGAAGCGTCAGGTCATAGGCCACGTTTGACGGTAAAGCGGGCGGTGGCACCGCGCCTCCAACTTTACCAGGCACTGGTTCGGGCGCGTGCCCAGTGGCTCCTGCTTGTCCGCCAGAATTTCCTTCTCCTTCATAGTTCCAAGTGGATAAATCGTACTTGCTGGTCGACGCGTTGAATCCAGAATACAAACCATCGTCGGGAAGTTTGAAGCCTTCCTTAACGATGAAGGCTGCGTTGGTGTAGTTGACGAGATATTCCTTGGCGATCCGGTTGTTCTCGATGGCATAGCGGATCAGGCCGCCGAGGAATGCAATGTCGGTGCCGGCCCGAATCTGTACGAAGAGGTCGGCTGTAGCGGACGTGCGCGTGAATCGCGGGTCAACGG
>PLUJ01000101.1 GCA_003165455.1 Acidobacteriaceae bacterium
TCTTCACGTTCGGATTCTCGAATTTGAAGCCGGCACCTTCCAGGGTTTCTACGTAATCCACCACGCAGCCATTCAGATACATCACCGAAGTTGCATCGACAAAAACCTTCACGCCGTCCATCTCGAAAGTCTTGTCCATCATGCCGGCGGCATTCTCAAACTGCATGGAATAGGAGAAGCCGGAGCAACCGCCGCCCACCACGCCGATGCGGAGACCGGCAGGTACCGGATTCTGCTGTGCCATAATCTCTTTGACTTTGGATACTGCACTGGGGCTCAGCGTGACCGGCGGCGTCTTCTTTACTTCTGGAATGTTGGTGGTGACTCCGGGCATCGTAGTGGTCGCCATTATTATCTCCTTGGCTTCTGGAATTAGTTCAATTATAGCAGAGCCCTCTAGCGAACGGCCTTGGGCACCGCCAAGTATAGCTGTCTAATTGGATGCGCCCAAAGTTCTGCCGTTGCAGTCTTGTACCGATGCAACGTAAATCCGCACTGAAATCGTAACCCTAGCTATTTCTGCGCCGATCCCCCGCCATGACTTGCCATCGCGGTCTATAATGGTTTCGAAAAGGCATAGGGTCGGAATGAGGCGTGAGCTGCATTCGTCCTGGGGTGCCAAAAGCTTTCTGTTCGCCGAGGTGGTGTTTATGACCTGGACTCCTCTGTTGATTGGGTTGGCAATCGTGTGGGGCGTTTTTACCGTCGGCCTGATCCTTCTTCTAATCTATCGCAGCACGCTCACCATGCATGAAGACGAGCAACTCTATCTGGACGATGCCAACTCTCACATGCAGAAAGAGCAGACAGAATTGCTAGTGAAGGTCGACCGGCTGACGAAGCCCGTATGGGTCTTCGGCGCTGGTTCCGGCGTCCTGCTGCTGGTGTTGGTAGGGCTGTTCATCTATCAGGGATTGAACGCCGTACAATAGCGGCCGTTTAACCTGGACGCGACATGCCAAGCGAGTAGTGTTTGTGCGCGGGAGCTGTCGGCGTTTTTATAGCAGCTGAGGCTGGCGGCCTAACCCAGACATAGCGAAAGTGGCGGAATTGGCAGACGCACCAGACTTAGGATCTGGCGGGTAAAACCGTGGGGGTTCGAGTCCCCCCTTTCGCACCAATCAGTTAGGGCCGATCTCAAATCGGCCCTTTTTCATTGTGGCCCGATTTCGTTCCCACCTAAGATTTTCTGTGCCTAAAAACGACCGGTGCTGCCTGATAAAGCGCATTCACTTGGAACAACGGATTTCGCTCAGAGGGGCTTTGAGCATCTAGCCCGAGATGTCCAATATTTGGTCGGCAGTGGAAAAGGCAGGATCACAGGCCCCCGTGGAACCGTGCGAACGTGCGGGCAAGCATGAGCGACATGATGAGGATGCCCGCCCCTAGCACGAGCGCGTGCTGAGTCTTGCGCAGATCAAAGCTGCCCACGCGACAGACGAGCAAGTAGCCGACGGCAAGGTTGAAGAGGCCCCATAGGACATTGACCGTCGAGGAGGACAAGCCTACCCCAGGCGGTGATGCAAAAGGGCTCTGGAAGGCGTGCCCCGAGATCCCGTTACCGAGATGGGGCAGGGCGTTGGCGAGAAATGCGCCCCCGAAAAAGTAGGCCACGTAGTGGTACCAGCGCATCGTAGGTCCCTTCTGACTGCCAACCCGATGGTAGCGCAGAGGGGCAAAAACTGAAAGCGGGGAACGGTGAAGTTTTTACAGATTCGCTGACGACAAGCTTTGCAGATGTCAGTTTTCCCGTAGGACGGGCGAATCCGCCAGTAGGCCGGCGGCAATCTCCAGGTCGTGAAGATCTTCGCGGCTAAAATCCTGTGTAAATCGCGGATCGACACCTTTGCGGGAGATTTGCAGCACACCAATCACGGCCTGACTCTGATCCAGGATTGGCACCGACATCAACTTCTGGATCGGATCCGGTGAGGCAGAGGTTTCCGTTTCCATTCCGACGGGCTTAATGGTTTCGAAGATACTGGCATGTTTTACTCGCGCGAAATTGTTGAAGATCTCAGCCTTCTTGCTGAGCGCGGTGTGCGCCGCTACGGCTTTGCCGGAGATTGGAATGGCGCCGGTGGTACGAAGATGCTCGGGAAAAATGAACTTCAGCAAGCCGCCATCGAGCCGCAGCAACGCGACTTCGGCATGTTGCACGCGAAACACTTTGGCCAGCGCAAAGCAAACATCGGAGGGCGAGACGCCGTGCCCTAACACAGCTCCCAACGGAACCAGATTTTCCGGCACAATGATCTCTTCCTGCGTCGCCATTTCTTCAGGGTTGTGGGCCATAGGGCACTCGATCTTGCAAAGTAGAACCTTATCAAGTCCCGCACTTTGAACACCAGACTACTCTGGTAACCACATCCTACAACCCCTTTTGTATCAGCAAAGTAGCTTAGGTTCATGGCCTTCTGCGGTTGGCGCGTCAGGTTTTTTCGGCATAAACCAGCAAGCCTATTAACAAAATCTGTCAGCAGAGAAGCATGACGTACACACATGCCGTTGGTGGTCGAGTTCGTCGTCATGTTCCATTTTCGATGGCGCAACTTCCCTTTCTGCTACGAAAGTCATTACACTTCTCAGCATGAGCGTTCCGCCGCAACAACCCAACGTCAAGTTAACCCATGCCCCCGATTATCGGGAAGCCTATGCCAACAGCGTGCAGATGCGAGTGAATGTCTGGGACTTCTTCCTGGTGTTCGGCACGGTGCAACAGCAGAACGAAGCACAAGTGGAAATTCGCAATTTCCAGGGCGTCTACCTGAGCCCACAACAAGCCAAAGCTCTGCTTGGACTCCTGCAACAGAATGTTACGGGTTATGAAACCGCCTTTGGTGAAATCAAGCTGGACCCGCGCATAAGCGCCGGGGGCCAGGTGCATTAGACCCAAGTCCCGCGAACGCGCAGGGAGGACCATTCTGCAAGAAAACAGCTGGCGCCGGACCCGGGGCACGCGTGTGCTATGGTCCGGCAGTTATTCCGCGATCGTCTTCGCAGTGATCTTCTTGTTTATTTTCCTGCTGCACGTCCCTCTTCTTCGCTTGCCCTATTTTTGGGACGAGGCTGGTTATTATGTCCCCGCGGCTCGCGACTTTTTGCTGACGGGAAGTCTGATTCCCCATACCACCGTTTCCAATGCTCATCCGCCGCTGGTGATGGCATGGCTGGCGCTTTGGTGGAAAGCAGTGGGCTACACACCCGTCGTCACCCGAACAGCCATGTTGGTGCTGGCTGCCTTTTCACTTCTCGGGGTATTCAGGCTGAGCGAGCGTGCGGCCAATACGAGCGTGGCGGTCGCAGCAACTCTGTGTACCGCGCTGTATTCAGTTTTCTTCGCGCAAAGCTCCCTGGCGCAAGTGGATTTGGCCGCTGCGGGATTCATTTTCTGGGGGCTCTCGGCTTGTATAGAAGGAGAAATGGCTGGAACCGCCCTATGGTTTTCACTTGCCGTGATGGCCAAGGAGACAGCGATTCTTGCGCCGCTCTCGCTCGCAGCATGGGAAATTCTAGGACTGCTGGTGCGTAAGGGACGGCTGCGGCGCCTGTGGCTGACCGATCGACATTCTCACGATTTGCGAGAACATGGCATGCCGTCCGTCCGCCATATCGCATGCTTGTTCTTCCCTGCACTGCTGGTGGCGTGCTGGTATCTTTACCACTACTCGCGAACCGGATACGTTTTCGGCAATCCTGAGTTTTTCCGCTACAACGTGGCTGCGACGCTGAGTCCCATACGGTTTTGCCTGGCGCTGGCCATGCGGATTNNCCATCTGTGGACTCTGACAGCTTTGACGGCGTTTGCGATGGGACTGATGCCACCACTCCGTTATGAAGGGGAAGATCGTCCGCGCATCAGCATTCGCGTTCAAATGGCTTTCTACGTCGTCGTGCTCACGTATTTGGGAGCGATGGCATTGATTGGTGGCGCAGTTCTGGCCCGCTATATGTTGCCGGCCGTGCCTTTGATCATTATTCTTTGCGTCTCGACGCTATGGCGCAGGCTGAGTTTTTGGCGTGGCGCCGTGCTGTTGATAGCGATCGCGTTTGTAGCGGCGTGGTTCTGGAATCCTGCCTACGGGTTTTCGCCGGAGGATAATCTCGCTTATCGCGATTACGTCATGCTTCATGAAGATGCGGAGCGCTTTCTCGAGGCACGCTATCCAATGGCGGGCGTGTTAACCGCATGGCCGGCGTCCGACGAGTTGACGCGCCCCTGGCTCGGGTATGTGACGCGGCCGATGAGGGTTGTGCGCATTGAAGATTTCTCACTCGACGAAATACTTTCCGCGGCTGAGTTTCGCGCAGGTCCGGACAATGCCAGCTCGAACCGACCTAACTTTCAAGCCGTGCTGATTTTTTCGACCAAGTACGAGCCTGTGCCTGCGCCGTGGGATCGATGGCAAAAGTGGACTGATCTCAAGACGCGGTTTTTCGGCTTTCATCGCGACCTTCCGCCCGCCGCGGCCGCTCAGATTCTTGGAGGCCACGTCGTTTATTCGGCAAGACAGAAGGGGCAGTGGGTGGCTGTGATTGAGCTTGAACAAAACGAAATTCAAAATGCGGAGCTACAAATAACGAAATAAAGTCGGGTTTGCAACCCGGCAAAGAAATACCTCTACTTTTGCATCAGGTGGCACGAGTGCGTTTTAATCACCAGCCAAACCCCCTGGCCCACTTGCAGTCGCAGCGCATCGCGCGCGGCCAGCGTTAAGTAAACTTCCATCTCCACGCCGCAGTCAACTCGCGCGGCGATCATCATGTCTCGTCTGTCGAGCGAGATCAGCTTACCGGTAATCACGTTGCGAGCGCTCAGGCCCGCCGGGGCCGCTATTGCGAGCAGAATATCCCCGGCGCGTATCCCCACGCGCATTTGAGCGCCAATGTTCGCGCGAACCAGAGGCGTTTCCAGAGGAACGAAGTTTCCGTCTTCGGCGGCGAGCAGGTTGCAGATCATCGTCCCGCGGTCTTCATGAATCGATTCCACCGCAGCGTCGAAAATATTCTCAAACCCAGCCAACTGCGCCACCGTCTCCTGCAGCGGAGCCCGGAGGACCTGATGCGGAGTGCCTTGTGCAAGGATCCGGCCGTTTTCTAGCACAAGAACATGGTCGCCCAGCGCCAGCACCTCTTCGCGGCTGTGCGTAACGTACAAAATAGGAATATGGTGCGCCTGATTCCAGCGGCGTAGATCGTCGAGAATCCGTCCCTTGGTTGGCGCGTCGAGCGCAGCCAGGGGTTCATCCAGCAGAAGCACGCATGGATCGGTAACTAAAGCCCGAGCCAGCGCCG
The DNA here is from genome assembly GCA_003165455.1 of Acidobacteriaceae bacterium. Taxonomy (GTDB): domain Bacteria; phylum Acidobacteriota; class Terriglobia; order Terriglobales; family Acidobacteriaceae; genus Sulfotelmatobacter. The sequence goes on from PLUJ01000101.1 coordinate 5,296, forward strand.
CTCTTTGCCGCTCGCCGCCCGAAGTTTCTCCGGGTAGGCGACTGCACAAATGGCCAATGCGAAATTCTTCGAGCATCGCCGCAGCGCGTTGCTTCCGGTCTGTACGCGGCAGGTGCGCAATCCCGTATTCTGCGTTCTGCGCGACCGTGAAATGAGGAAACAGGGCAAGATCTTGCAAGACATAACCCACGTGCCGCTTCGCCACCGGGATATTTACCTGACTCGACTCTCGATGGTTCGCTCGAGAGTTTCGATGGACGTTTCGCTCGAACAGTACATGATTTCCAATCGCAATGCGCCCTTCAGTCGGGAGCGCCAGCCCGGCCACGCAGTCGAGCAGGGTGGTTTTTCCGGCACCGGAGGGTCCGAACAAGATCGTGAACCCCGGCAGGGCAACAAAATCCACCTCCAGCAGGAACTCGCTTTCGGGTGAGACAAAGCGCTTGCGAACACGTACCGCCAGTGTCGCGCTTGCGGAGTTTAGGATCGGCGCAGTCATCGCTTACTGGAGTGGACCCATTGTGGCCGACCTCGGACTTTGCCTGGATCGGTTTCGGTTCAGCCCATAGACCAGCACCATCACCGCAAAAGAAAATATGAGCAGCAATAACGCCATGGAATTCGCGGCTGCATAGTTAAAAGCCTGCACTTGATCGTAGATTGCAATCGAAGCGGTACGCGTAACCCCGGGGATGTTGCCGCCCACCATTAAAACCACTCCAAACTCACCCATGGTGTGGGCGAAGGCCAAAGCCACTCCGGTGATTAAACCCGGCTTCGATAGTGGAACGATTACGCGGACAAAAGTTCTGAAGGGCGACGCGCCCAGCGTTGCCGAGGCGGAGATGAATTTGTGGTCGACGGACGAGAAGGCAGCCGCGAAGGGCTGAACTGCAAAGGGAAGGCTGTAAAGGATTGAACCGATCACCAAGCCGCTAAAAGTGAATGCCAAAGTATGTCCGGTGAATGACTGCCACCAGCGCCCGAGCGGGCTTCGCGAGCCGAGCGCCACAAGAACGTAGAATCCGAGAACGGTTGGGGGCAAGACGATCGGGAGCGACACCAGCGCTTCCACCAGAAATTTCCATCGCCAGCGCGAGAAGGCCATCCAGTAAGCCAGAGGCAGCCCCGCCGCGAAAAGTATTGCGGAGACTACCACGGCCAACTCGAGCGTGAGTCGAAATGCCTGCCAATCGATGGACATCGTCTTAGTTAGTTCCGGCTGTTAGTTCCGCGATATTATTCCGCGATTCAGCAATCATGCCATTCCCAGAATAGCTTCCCAGAATGGGTCGCAAGCAACTTTATTTGCTTTTGAGGTTGCTTGCACGTTGACGCGCTCTGATACTGGCCACACATCGAGCGAATATGATCTGCCGAAATCCTCGTGCTGCCATTTACATTCGTCTGCTTATCCTGCAAGTTTTGCTGCTTCCGTTCGCCCACGCGCAAAACAGCGCAAACGAATCACGATCCGGAGCGGAGACAAGTAAGGGCACGAGCAATAACAATCGTGATCCGGACGCCGACACCGATCACGTGCGACAACGCGACGCCTGGTTCGAGCACGGGCGTACCATCCCTAATAAATCCTCCGCTGAGCTTCGACACCGTGCGTACCAGGCCAAGATGCAGGCGCGTGAGGCTCGAGCAGCGCGAGCGCGTCAGGTTATGAACGCGACTCCAACTGCAAACCCGGCAGCTTCTTCAAGCGGGTGGACACCGCTTGGACCTGCGCCGCTCGCTTCTGACGCTACCGGAGATGGCTTTCAAAACTACAATCAGGTTTCCGGGCGCGCTACCGCTGTGGCAATCGACCCAGCGGATTCAACCGGAAATACGGTTTACATTGGCGGCGCACAGGGGGGTGTGTGGAAATCGACGAACGCCGCCGCGAGCACTGCCAACACCGTCACCTGGTCGCCGCTCACCGACGATCAGGCCACGCTCTCGATCGGTGCGATCTCTATTCAGCCTGGCAATTTCGACGTGAACCAGACCGTAATCCTGGCAGGCACGGGAGAAGCGGATAATTCCGCGGATTCTTACTTCGGATTGGGAATCCTGCGCTCGGCGGATGGCGGCAATTCCTGGATGTTGTTTCCGACCGCCAACAATGGGTCTCTATCTTTCGCCGGACTTGGCGCTACCCAGATTGCCTTCAGCACCGCTGCCGGGCAAACCAATACCGTTGTAGCCGCCATGGCAGCCAGCGCCGAAGGAATTGTTGCCGATGCGCTGACCAGTAATACGTTCCGCGGCCTCTACACTTCTCTCGACGCAGGCCAGACGTGGACCTACGACTCGCTTTTTACCGGCGGAGCCAGCGAGACTACTTCGGCAACTTCCGTGGTCTATAACGCTACAGCCGGATTATTTTTTGCCGCATTGCGCTACCACGGTTTCTATTCATCCCCTGACGGATTGAATTGGACGCCGCTCGCGAATCAACCTGGCGCACCAGGACTGCTCAGCGCGGCCGCTTGTCCTCAAAATTACGTGGCAACCTGCCCAATTTATCGCGGAGAAATAAGCGTGGTTCCCGGACGCAACGAGATGTACGCCTGGTTTATCTCGCTCGACTCGAACAATAATCCGGTGGACCAGGGAATCTGGCAGAGCGAGAACAGCGGCGCGGCATGGGTGCAGATCAGCGACAGCGGCATCATAAATTGCGGAGATCCTATCGGCTGCGGCGTGGACCAGGGTTTCTACAACCTCGCACTGCTCGCGCTTCCGAATGGATCGGCCACCGATCTGTACGCCGGCGCAATCAACGTGTACAAGTGTTCGATCACATCCGTCAATCCAACCTGCGCGAGCACGCCGTTTCTCAATCTAACTCACGCCTATGGATGCGATCCGCTGAGCGCGCCCGCCCATGTGCACCCCGATCAGCACGCCTTCGTCTACACCCTCACGTCCGGGGCGGACTTGATGTATTTCGCCAACGACGGCGGCATCTACCGCGCGCTGAATGGCTTTACTGGTCTTAGCACCGGCTCCTGCTCGGGAACGAATTCGTTTGACGATTTGAATCAGAATCTCGGTTCCATGACGCAGTTCGTCAGTTTTTCGCAGCATCCTACAAACGTCGACATGCTGCTTGGCGGAACGCAGGATAATGGCTCGCCCGCCAGCGCAACTGCGACCACCGATCCAAGTTGGGGGAACGTTTTGAGCGGCGATGGCGGCT
>PLUJ01000099.1 GCA_003165455.1 Acidobacteriaceae bacterium
GTAGAGATCGCCAAACTTGTGCCCGGCCGCCGCGTGTCTTACTTAGGGCACTATGCCCCCCAGCACCTCGATTATTACTGGATCGCGGCGGCGCCTACCCGCGTGCCTTAAGCGTGTCTACTTGCGTTGCATGTTGCCGTCCCATATTCCGCCGTTTGCCTCACGCCTTGGAACCAACTAGACTCGGAGTTCTGCCGCCGCGACGAAACCAGAAATTGGCTTACTTCGCAGGAGCCCAGTGGAGATTCTCGACCTCAGACATTTTTCCTCAGTAGACCTGCGGCCCCTGCTCGATGATGAGGCTCGAGTCTGGAGCAACCTGCTTTCCTGGGACTATAGCGGGTCGGCCGAGATGATCCTGCGGTATGTGGATGCGAAAATTCTTCCCGGGTACGCAGCCATCGAACGCGGCCGTATTTTTGGCTACACGTTTTTTGTATATGAAGGCAGCAAAGGAGTGGTGGGCGATTTGTTTGTGGCCAATGGCGGCCGCCTGCCCAACCCCCGCGAGGTGGAACTTAAGCTTCTCACGCATGTGATCGAGACCTTGCAGCAGTCTCCTGGAATTCATCGCGTGGAGGCGCAGTTGTTGGCGCACGAATCTGGAAGCGTTGCCCGTCCCTTCCTCGATCAGGGATTCCATCGTCATCCCCGGCTATTCATGGTGTTGGAGCTTGGGCGCGGAACTCCCGTAACGCCAGCGAAGCACTCCGACGTCGAAATTCGCCGCTGGACCGAAGCCGATTACCAACCTGCAGCCGCCGTAATCACTGCGGCATATCGCGGTCACGTGGATGCCCAGATCAACGATCAATACCACACGCTTAGCGGCTCCCTGCGATTTCTGAATAATATCGTCCGGTTCCCCGGTTGCGGATTATTCGACGCCGAAGCTTCCTACGCGGCGGTAGACCGCAAGGCCAAGAACCTGATTGGCCTGATTCTCTGCTCTCGGGTGCGCGGCGACGTGGGTCACGTAACCCAGGTGTGCATTTTGCCGGAATATCGTTCGCATGGCATCGGCGAATCACTACTCGCTGCCAGCGCTACGAACCTTCGCAAGCGAGGTTTCACCATGCTCTCTCTCACCGTCACCGAAGCCAACGTCCGCGCAGTGGAGCTCTATCGTCGTTTGAATTTCGAATCGAAAAGAGTTTTCGATGCGTTCGTCTGGGAAGGTTAGAAGCGCCTTAGCGGTCGCTGACGACTATGAGGAAAAGCTACCTTCGCACCAACCACATTGCCCAACCCGCAACAATCACTCCGCCAATGAACATCGCAAAACAGTACAGACCATAGCGGACCATGTCACGCGCGGTGTCACGATGCGTGATGCCAAAGACGATCGATGCAGCGATTGCGAACACGAGAGCGGCGCTGAAGTGAGTGAGTTGAACAGTCATCGTTTCCCTATGAAGGCCGCTTTGGCCCAGGGTGGAAACCGAAAGCCAAAAGTTTGCTCATAACTTCTTTCCGATTGCAATGTGGTAGGCGTCCGCCACCGCGATAAAGTTCAGCAGCCCGGCCACGATCATGAATTTCGTTCCGTAATCTGCGATGGCAAATGCAATCGCTCCCTGGCCGCCATTCATGGCGAGTGTGGCGATATACAAGCCGCCAGTTCCAAGATCGCCGACGAATCCTAGAATATCGAGAATGTCTCCGCCATTTGCCTTATAAATGTGGCCTTGCATCATGAGGCCGAGAACAAACAAGGTTGCGATGGAAATGAGCAGCAATAGCCCACGAATCCATCGCCTCTGAATGAGGTGCCCGGCTCCGGGGATGAACCATCCCACCGCTGGCGCAACTACGGCCATTACGCTCGAGGACGGAACCGGTTTCGCTGGATTCGAATTCACTCTTGCTGAAGTTGGATTTGCCATCAGATGGTTACAATCTCGCGTTGAATGTTACCCGTTACTTCCGCCGACTTCGGCCGCACCAGCATGTTGATTTCGCTCCGCACGCCGAACGCCGGCAAATAAATGCCGGGTTCGATCGAGAAGCAGGAGTTGGGCAGAAGCTGCCGCTCATCGTGAATCTCCAGATCATCCATGTTCGCGCCGTTGGAATGAATGTCCGTTCCAATGGAGTGGCCGGTCCGATGAATAAAATAATCTCCGTAACCCTTTTCCTTGATGTGGCCGCGCGTTGCGCGATCCACCTCCCACCCTGCAATCGGGCGTCCCGCCGCAATCGCATCCATCACAGTTTTCACGCCGGCATCTCGCGCATCACGAACAATCTCAAAAATCTCACGCATCCGATCGGATGGGGCAGAGCCCACGAATCCCACCCATGTAATGTCGTAATAAACCGCACCCGGCGTATCCTTCTTTCCCCACACATCGATCAACACCAGATCGCCCTGTCGAATGGGAACCGGATGCTCCGCGCTGGGCTCGTAGTGAGGATTGCCGGCGTTGGCATTGACCGCCACAATCGGCGGATCGTCGGTGAGCAGGTGCTCACGGCGAAATGCTTCCATAAACCATTGCTGAATCTCGTGTTCCGTAGTACCACCATTGCGCGCTCGTAGGCCGATCTCGCGGAAAGCGGCGTCCAGAATCGAATCGACACTGTCGCGGGCGGCGAAGTGCGTCTTGATCTGCTCGTCGCTCCACGTGCTCTCGAATTGCGCCACCAGATCGGCCGAGCTGACCACATTCTTTCCCAAACCGCGAAGCAATTCGACCGTTCCCGCATCCACCAATGACAGGGTGAAGACGCTGTTATTCGGCGAATACTGCATCGCCAAGTCGCGATAAGAAGCCAGAATCGCCTTTAGGCTTTCGAATAATTCCTGCCAGCCGGAATACTGCCGCTTGCTGCCCGGAAGGGAGTCCAGGTGTCCGGCTTCAATTTTGTGCACCAACTTGACTGGCTCGCCCTGTGCCGGAATTAAGTAGAACCAGCGCCGCGTAACCATCAGGTTCGGGGGCAATCCGAGCACGCGATAAGCGATAGGATCGCGATGATGATGGTCGTAAAAAAGCCATCCATCGATGTTGCGTTCGCGGAGCGCGGATTGGATGGCGGCGAGGTCCATGAGCAAACGTCTATTGTAAACAATGCGGCAGAATTGAGCGAATCCCCTGCCCGCAAAAAGTTGGAGAAGCTTCCCAGCTACGAGGAAAGAATTCCTTTTTTTGTTGATTGCGGCAGCGTCTCACAAGCGGTTCGCAAGACCAGGCGCGGAGCCTTTCCGCGAATCTTCATCAAGTAAGGTACCGTTTTGCTGGCATCAAATTTCGCCGCCTCGCGCAAGAGCCAGCCCAGCCCTTTCCGCACCATGTCGTCCTCGTCATTGAGCAAGTAATCGGATAGCCGGGTGATCTCTGGGAAGAACATCCTGGCGCGTGCTCCGCGGATCAGCGCTACACAGGCCGCTCGACGGTGCCACCGATTGGGGGACTTGGCCCACTGGAAAACGAAACGCACCCGCGCCGGTTTCGACGCCACCATCGGTGCAATCAAGTAATGCACCAGAGCATCGTGGTCAGCCCAACTGCCAATGTGCTCCAGCCAGGACTCAAATAACTTGAACTCAGTATCGCTAAACTCCGCGTGAAGGTTCTCCAGCAAGAACACAGCGGCGACCTTCTCCTCTAAAACCGATCCGGAGAAAAGTTGATCGGCAACGTCGATAACAAAATCAAGCCCGTATGCTTGTCTGAGTTCTCGACGAAGACGAACCGCGGCGCGGCGTAAATCCGCCGCGCGCCATCCATGCGAGTGAATTTCCTCTTTGAAAAAACTCTGAACGCCCTCAGCGTGATCGGCAGAGCCGCCGTTTTTCAGAACGCGACGAAATTGGTCAGCGAGGTGTCCCGCCTTAACTTTCGGTGGCGACTCGGTAGATCGATCTGTGTAACGCTTCGGCATAAGGGATCTTCGATTTCCGCGATCTTCATTTCGACGATATTCATTTTGCTCCAGCGGCTGCCACTCGAAAATATCTGTCATAGATCCAGAGCACCACGGTCGTAGCCACTCCTACCGCTGTTACCGTCCACCACACACGTTCTGGCTCGTGCATCACCTCTCCGAAGTGATGCATAAGCGTTCCGCCAAACCATCCTCCGATCAGCGACCCAATTCCGATTGGCAAAAACGCAAAGCCCATATACGTACCCTGTTGTCCCCGCGGCGCGAGCAGAGCAATATATTCGTAATACCGAGGCTGCTGCGTGATCTCGCCCAGCGCCAGAACAAATAATGACACAATCGCTCCCCAGATCGTTGGGTGAAAAGCAAGGATTAACCACGAGAGAGACGTGATCAAAGTTCCAAGGATTACAGCCTGAAATGCAGGAATTCTTCGGGTTAGAAAGTTCACCGCCAGAGTGAGACAGATTACGGTCAAGCCATCGGTAACCAGAATAATTTCCACATCCGCATGTGGGTTGATATAGCTGTGAATGTATCCCGGCAAGCTGATGTACTGTTGCCAGAACACAACCCAGTATCCTGTAAAAATTAAAAGGAACCACATGAAACGGCTGATCCCAGCCAGCACTAAGGCCAGCAGCCCGACCCATATCCACCATGGCAGGTTGAAGGTGGGATGGATCCACAGGCCAATCCGGAGGAATAACGCGATCGCCAGTACGGGAAGAACCAGCCGGTAGTTGCCCAGTACCACGCAGAAATTTCGCGCGACCGTTGCAATTGAGGGCGGAGGCGCATCTCCGGGCTGGTGCGGTTCCCGAAAGAAGAACAGGACGAAAAAAAACATCGCGAAAACGCTAAGAGCGGCAACACGATAAACGCTCTCGACGCCAAGATGGCGATGCGCCCATGACGCATAGAAAGGACCGGCCGCGCCCCCAATGTTGACCAGAGTGTAGTAAATCGAATAGCCGATTGATCGGACATTGGGCTTCGAAGCGCGTGCCGTTGTGCCCACCACGCTAGGTTTTACCAGCGCGACGCCGAGCGCGGGCAGGATAAGAATGAAGCCCACAAAAAGCTCGAGGGGAACCGCATTGCGCACCGGCGCCAGCCAGGAGGCTCCGATCGAGCCAATCAGAAAATAGGCCGCCGCCAGAATTAGATATGCAATCGAAAGCGCGCGCCGAAATCCCAGTCGGTCCGCCGCGGCTCCGCCAAAAATGGCGAGGAACCATACCATGCCGCCGAAGATGCCCGTCAGCGTTCCGGTCTGCTCGACGGAGAAGCTCAGCTTCTCTTGCAGATACAAAGCCAGAGACGCAAAGGCACCGTAGTAGGAAAGGCGCTCGAATATCTCGCTGATGTTGGCGACCCAGAATGGCCGCTCGAACCCCGTACGAATCTCTTGCAACCGTTCTGAAAAGCTCAAGATGTCTCCCGAACGCATGCGAAGCAGCCGCTTCATCGTCGGCACGGATTATATCTGTGAGATCAAGTCAACGCTGCGGCTGCCGAAATTTGCTTCCTGATTTCTTCACCCGAAAGACCGGCAACACAAATTGTCTTCGCCCGATTGCGTTGGCCGGAAGCAATAGTAACGGTAGATCGCGGCACCTTCAAAAGTTTCGCGAAAAACCCAATGCAAGCCTCGTTTGCCTTCCCATCGATTGCCGGTGCAAGGAGAGAAACCTTCAGCGCGTCACCGAGTTCGCCAGTGATAGCGTTCTTCTTAGCCCGCGGATGTACCTTCACGTCGAACGTCGTCCCCGACGAAGTTTCGTGCACGGCAAACATAGGCATTGTCGCAATGTGGTGCGCCCAAGCATTGCATTTCTCTCTGAACTCAGTTGCTTAGGCTTGCGGGCGTTCTCCGAAGATCGCTGTGCCCACACGCACGCACGTCGAACCCTCTTCAATCGCAATCTCGAAATCGTGGGACATGCCCATGGAAAGTTGGTCCATCGATATTCCCGGAAGCTTGCGCGACGCGATGGTATCGCGCAATTCGCGCAGCTTGCGAAAGTAAGGTCGGGCAGCTTCCGGATCTTTGGTAAATGGAGGCACCGTCATTAATCCTCGAAACACCAGGCTCTCAAGCTTTTGCGCGGCGACGAGCAGTTCTTCGAAATCGCGAGAGTCCGGCGCCACACCGCTCTTCGCGACTTCGCCGCCGACGTTAATTTCGATGAGCACATCCAGGTGCTTGCCCAGATTACGCGACGCCCCGTCGAGCTTATCGGCCAGCTTCAGGGAATCCACCGAGTCGACCGCGCGAAATAACTCTGCGGTTCGTGCAGCCTTATTCGTCTGTAAATGACCAATCATGTGCCACTCGGCGGCGTCCAAGTCGCGCACCGCATCGATCTTTCCGGAAAACTCCTGAACCCGATTTTCTCCGAATAATCGAAGCCCAGTCTCGTAAGCCTCGCGAATCTGTCCCGGTGTCTTCGTTTTGCTCACGGCCATCAGCTCGATTTCTTCGGGCGCACGTCCGGCGCGTTGCGCGGCTCTTTGAATACGCGCGCGCACGCCGGCAATGTTTTCGGAGACCGACATAAGATACTAAACGACGAAGACCTTCTAAGCTGCACAAGGAAATGCGAACTCCCCTTGGCAGCGACGAATAACGGGCAGACGCAAATCACATCATGGCCGTCGGCGGAGCCGGTTCGTTCGGATCGCCAGCGGCAGAGTTCGGCACGAAGATCATCAACGCCGCCAAACCTGCCAGCACGATCATCCCACCCACAAGATAGGATGGATTGCTAAAAATCTGCGGCGGATGATTCGGCGCGCCCCACGAGGGAACGAACTGCAAACCCGCCCAAACTAACCCAAGTAACGCTTCTCCCGCGATCAGTCCGGAAGCAACCAGCACTCCGGCATTGTCTACACGGGTTTTTTGCGCGGCGTTGTATCCGCGGCGGTCGGCAACCCAGTCCGCGATTGAGCGAATCACGCCGCCCACGAATATTGCGAATGTAGTTCCGAACGGCAAATACATTCCCACGGCTACCAGCATCGGACTCTTCACTTGCATCATGATCAGCGCAATGCCAAAGAAAATTCCTACCACTACCAGCGGCCACGCCATATCGTGCCCCACGATGCCCATCGCCAGCGTTGCCATCAATCCCGCCTGGGGCGCGGGGAGTTCTGGGCCGCCGAATCCTACGCCTCCAGCTCGTATGCTGCCTTCATGCAGTAGCATCAGCGGAAAATACATCACTAAGCTTGCCACCACCACGGCGATCAGCTCAGCCGCCTGAATTTTTTGAGGTGTGCCTCCCAGAATGTATCCAACTTTAAAGTCCTGTAAAAGTTCGCCGGCAACCGCCGAAGAAACGCACACTACGGTCGCTACAGCCAGCACTGCTGCAACCCCGGACGTACCCGAAACGCCCAGCGCCACCATCAGCAGCGCTGCGATCAGAAGCGTCGACAAAGTCAGACCGGAGATAGGATTATTCGAAGAACCGATGAATCCCACCAGATTGCCCGACACAGTCGCAAAGAAAAACCCGACGAGGATCATCACGATCGCGGCCAGAATCGCAGGCCAGAATAATCCCGAGAGCTTGATGTAAAGCAAACACATCAAAACGAACGTACCTGCGATCAATCCAAAAACAATTTTCGAACTCATGTAACGTTCCGTGCGCGCCAGCTTCGCCTGTTCAGCGGAAGTTTGACGCAAATCCGCGAACGCCTTGCCGATACCCGCAGTCAGGCTGGCGCGCATTTTAAAAAGAGTGTATGCGGCGCCCACCAGCATTCCGCCCACCGCAATCGGACGCACAATATACCTCCACACCGCGTCCGCCATATTCGCCCAATTATCCGGCGTGTCGGCTGGAAGATACGCTTTCAACTGCGGTCCCAAGAAATAGATCATCAATGGAACCATCAATCCCCAGGCCAACACGCTGCCTGCAAACTGCAGGGACGCCAGCTTTACTCCGATGATGTATCCCACTCCCAAATACGCCGGGCTTACGCTGGGTGCCGCAAATACACTCGTCCCCCCTGTAGCCACAACATGCGTGCTTCCAGTGTTTCCCAGGCGAACCTGGCTGCGTCCCAAGCTGCCCACTCCTACGTGCAGGTCGGTGTCGGCGGCGAACAAACCGAATCTGCCCAGCATATAAACCATTCCGCCGATGCCAATATTCCAGAACAGATATTTTGCCGCTTGGGCTCCGCGTTGTCCGGCTTTATGAATTTCGGATGCCGCTAACGATTCCGGAAAGGGCAACTCTGGATCTTCCACCATGGCGCGCCGTACCAGGGAAATGAAGAGCACTCCCAAAATGCTGCCTACCATGATCAGTGCGGTGGATTTCCAGTACGCATCCGCCGGCCGGAATGACGGCCACGCCTTCGCCAGGAGAAATGCCGGCAAAGTAAAAATTGCGCCCGCGGCCACAGATTCCCCGATCGATCCGGCGGTTCGCGCAATGTTTTCTTCCAGCAGCGAACCTTTCCACGCGCGCATCGCGGCCATGGCGATCACAGCCGCCGGATATGTAGCGGCAATGGTGATGCCCGCGCGTAATCCCAGGTAGGCGTTTGCCGCCCCTAGGACGATGGTCATTAGTAGGCCCAGAAGAACAGCACGAAGAGTGAATTCCTTCATCTCCATGTGCTCGGGAACGAACGGGACATGTTTCTTGACGCCGGTTCCTGGAACCGGGGGGACCGAACTGCTCATAGTCGGATTCCTCTTAAGACGGGATATGAAAGCAACGTCGCTTGGCTAGCCGTTGTTTGGAAAGTCATTGCTCTATCGGTCCACGCAAACGGGCGAAGGGCGCACGTTACCATGCGCGCGGCCTGCTTTACAAGTGCGGGCCTGCTACAGCCAAGGCCAAAGATCCTTATTGGCGGAATAACCGCTGCAGCGTAGAATACCGTCAATCTTTGCTCTACCCCTTCATTTCAAGTTTCCGAGGTGTATTTGTGCTAGAGAACTCCTCCGCTCTGGTGTGGTTGCAGCGTTATGTGCTGTTCCACTGTGACGATTGTGGAAGTGAAACGGGGTATCGTTCACGCGCCCGCACTTTTCCCGAACGTTATCTTCTGCCGCTCTGTCTGCTTCAGCCGGTACGTTGCGGTGAATGTTTTCGGCGGGATTATCGGCCGATCTTCATGCCCTTACGGGATCGTTTGTCGGTAGTCAGCGCGAAGCCGGCGGCTGCCGTGACAAGATCGATCAATACCCGAAACGTTGCCTAGCGCGCCGTTGCGACGGTATACTGGCTGACAAGCACGCAACGGGGATTCTATCCCGCCTGTCTTGGCATCACGGAGGCCGTCTTCAGCAGTAGTGGAGACCGAATTCGGGCTATCCAGAGCGAAGCCGCAACGGCTGGGACTGCTATTGCTTCGTCGGCGCCTCAATCATGGATTTCTCACGCTTCTTTCCATCTTGCTGAAAGTCTCTTCACGGTTCTGTTTCCATCCGATTGCCGGATCTGCGCCTTCCCATTAATCAATATTTCCCGCCTTCCAGTTTGCCACGAATGTCTTTTAGCGATGGGCCCCAGTGTGGGCAGCCTCTGCTCAGTTTGCGGAGAGAGGCTTTTCTCGACTCACGTTTTATCCATTCCAGAGGCTGAGGCGAAGTGCGGACTGTGTCGGCGCATCGAACCATTATTTGCACGTGCCGTGGCTTACGGGAGCTTTGACGGCGGTTTACGCGAACTGATTCATCTGCTGAAGTATTCCGGAGTTCGGCCAGCTGCTGGCGTGCTCGGACGTATGTTGGCCGAGGCTATCGCGCAACTTGAGCCCGGTTTCTGCAACGACGAGGTTCTTGTAATTCCCGTTCCAATGTATCGCGACAAGCTTCGACAACGTGAATTCAACCATGCGGAACTCCTAGCCCGTGCCGCGGTGAAGCACAATCGAGAAGGGCACCGCATGCGGTTAGAGGCAGGCCTTCTGGAAAGAAAGCGTGACACTTCCTCCCAGGCTGGGCTAACCAGTCACCAGCGGCGCGAGAATGTTCGAGGGGCGTTTGGCGTAGCTCTCCCGGAGGCCATCCGAGACCGCGAAATACTCGTCGTAGATGACGTTTTCACGACCGGCGCCACCGTCTCGGAATGCGCGCGCGTTCTGCGGCGAGGCGGCGCTGCCAGGGTTTGGGTTGCTACCGTTGCACGCACTATGAAGATCGCACAACGGCAGGTGAAGATCGGGCTGCCGGCAGAGTCTTTTGCCAAGGCCCCCGGGAATGGGGTCCCGCTCTCAAGGGCTGCGACCGGATGAAATCTGCAGATGCGGTGGCAAGACGTCGCATCTAAATGGTTGACCGAAAGCTAGCTTGACCGCAGGTTGCAGCAACCCGCGACTTGGGATTCTATTCGCGGAACGAGGAGACAAGTCGATCGCCATGTTAGCCAGAAGCGAAGCCGACCAGGGTTTCGGCAGGCACGCCGCCGGACTGTTCGCGGCGCAGGCTGCGCATCGTGACGGCAACGGTCACGCATTGCATGCGCCGGTGCTCGTACTGAACGCTTCTTATGAGCCGATCAACGTTTGTGCCGCTCGCCGGGCTTTGGTGCTCGTGCTGAAAGGCGTGGCGATGACGGAGGAAGAAAATGGACACTTTCTTCACGCCGCCCGTGTCGCCATGCGTGTGCCGTCCGTAATTCGCCTGCTGGAATACCGCCGGATTCCGCACCAGAGCCGCGCTCTGTCGCGCAAAAACATCCTTCTGCGGGATCGCAACACCTGCCAGTATTNNCCTGCAATCGCCGCAAGGGCAATCAGTTTCCTCTTGAAGCTGGCATGAAGCTGATGCGCGAGCCTCGCGCCTTCAACCTCCATACCAGCCGTCACATCATGCGATTGATGGGTCGAAGCGACGACAAGTGGCGGAAGTACCTATTCTATTAACTCGCCGACTTCGCGGCCTGAGGGCGCTCCCGTCCTCGTCCCAAAAAAGATACTAGCTAGAAGCCAGCAAATTCACTGGGGCGACTGCGGATTCGGCGTTGCATCCGGCTTTTTCTGATCGGGATTCTGGTTCGGAGGGGCGTTCTGATCCGGCGGCGTTTTCTGATCTTTCTGATCGGCCTTCGGAACTTCCTGCCCGTTATACAGAATTCTCACATTCGATCCGAACCGCTTGTAGTCCTCATATTNNACGATCTCGCGAATGTGAATGTCTCCCGTGTTGAAGTGCAGCGTATCATCGGCGCGAGTATAGGTGGGAAACCAGTACTGATTATCGATCTGTTGCCGCCACGTGGTGAACTTCGGATAAAGATGTTCTTGCTTCCCCTTCTTCTTCGTGTCCTTGATCTCCGGCACCGCTTGGCCGTAAGTCTTTACAATCTGAAAATCCTGATCGTCCACCCAGATCCGCCCCTGAAAGTAGCGTTTCTTGCCGACAATCTGCTTGGGAGCGATGTCGAAAACATAGCANNACGTACAGAATGTTGTATTCAGGAACTTCCTCGGTCGTGAGCACGAATGGCAGGCGATTCCGGAAGTCCTGTACATCGCCTTCATCGAGTGATAGTCCCCCTTGTTCTAGCGAAGAAGCAGGCGCGAACACCACATTTTCCATGCGCTTTCCCTTATCGTCGTAGAGGACATCGAAAACCTCGTGATATTCCCCGGTTACGGTGTCGCCGTCTCGGGTCTGTACCTTAATGTCCTGACGGTAGGTNNTGCTCCCTCGCCTCTTTGAAGAGCTTTTCCCGCGCAGCGAAGCGCGTAATAATCTCTTCAGATGTAATTCCCTTGGGTTGAACGTTTTCTAGAGGGCCTTCTTGGGCAGCTGAAAGCAGGGAAAGAGTGACGGTCAAGGCAGCAAGAGACAATGAAGCGCGGAGCAACCGATTCATAATCCTATTTTAGCGAAAATCCTGGCTCAAAGAAGAAAAGCAGTACCGCGGC
>PLUJ01000156.1 GCA_003165455.1 Acidobacteriaceae bacterium
CTGCCGGCTGCTACTCGGCCTCAGCAACCTGGACCGCCACCACCTGTACGCCGGAACAGGCGCATAACAACGCCTACGGATTTGACCTCGGCGGAAGCATCGGCCAAGATCAGGGCAAGTTCTCCGCTGATCTCGTCTTCCAACAGTACAACCAGGCGATCAGCGTATTGAACCCCTTGCTAGGCCCTCAGAGTCCGACGGCGTCGTATCAATCGACCACCGACAGCATCAATACCAATCCCATCACCGGTGGGGTCAATCTGATCGATCCGAACGACACCGTATATGGCATTGTGACTGACAACCGCGCAATTATGTTCGCTGCGAAATACACCTGGGACCCGGTCAAGTTTTTTGCCGGCTACGAATACATCTGGCAGAATAATCCGTCGAACCCGTTGGGCGTTGGCGCCTCGGACCAGGGCGGTTATTTCATGAGCGGGGTCGAAGACAACAATCTTGACTCTGAGAAGCTGGTGAACATCTGGTGGACGGGCGCGAAGTACACGTACCGCAGCAAGACCGACTTCACTCTCTCCTGGTATCAACAGCGGCAGAACGACTTCCGTATTCCGGCGACCTGCTCGCCCACAGCGGGTTTCCGCAGTTCCTGCGCGGNNCCGGCGTCCCCTATAACTACAATAACAACTGTGCTCCGACAGTGGGAGGCCGCTTCAGCTTTTGATCGTTTCCGCGGCGGGCCGAATCGAGAGAGTCCAACGTGGGTTGCGCCTAAAGGAGGTGCCTTAAGAGCTTCCGATCAGCACTCCGGTGATGAATACTAAGACGCCGCCCAGCCCAACCTGCAATGCGGCGGAAATCCAGGGAGTATCCATGTAGCGGCGCCGAATCCATGTGATCACTCCTAACTCCGCAAATACCACCGCCCCCGCAGCCCATAGGGCAACACGAAAATCCTTGAGTAGGAACGGCAGCGTATGTCCGATTCCGCCAAGCGCCGTCATTGCTCCGCAGATCACACCGCGCANNCACCAGGAACGCGTCCCAACTGTTCTTCGTCGCGAAGGCCGCGGCGAACACCGGCGCCAGCGTCGAGACCGAACCGTCCATGAGCCCCGTCAGCCCTGGTTGAACGATTTGTAAAACGAACAGCCGGCGTTGTGCCCGCTCTTCATCCGCCTTTACGTTTGCGGGAAGTTTTTCTTTGTCCAGTTCCTGGGCGCGCTCTTCATGTTCGCGCTCTTCATTGATCAGATCGTCGAGCAATTGGCGGATGCTGGCGTCCTGGGTGCGTGCCGCGGCTTTTTCGTAAAAGCGCCGGGTCTCCACTTCCATAGTGCTGGCTTCCTTGCGGACGGCTTCGATGCGCAACGGCCGAATCAACCACAGGGCGGGGCGTTCCACGAAGCCGCGCACATCCTGCCGTCGAATCAGGGGAATGTGCTCGCCAAATTTTTGCCGGAAGAGTTCGATCAGTCGTCGTCGGTGGCCCGATTCTTCCTCCCGCATGCCTTCGAACATTGCCGCCGAAGCTGGATAATCCTGCCGCAAGCCTTCGGCGAAGTCGGCATAGACGCGCTCATCTTCCTCTTCCAAAGCAATCGCGAGCGCCAGCACTTCGCGCTCGCTGAGTTCGTGAAACTTCTTCATGGCGATTTAGCTTACCTTTCCCAGCAAGGTTACACAAATCGAGAAACCACAACCCTTTCCACGAACACGGTATGCAGTGCTACTATCCATTGCATGCCGCCCCCGGAATCCTCCACAAAAGGCAAAAGCTTCTTGCGCAAAGCGAAAAAAGCACCACGGACCATGGCGCATGATGCACCGGATGCTCCGGAACTGGTCATTATCACCGGGATGAGTGGTTCCGGAAAAGCCTCCGTACTGAAGGCCTTTGAGGACTTGGGATATTACTGCGTCGATAATTTGCCGGTGGAATTAATTCTGCGCTTTGCCGAGATGGCGCTGCAGTCAACCGACATACGCCGCACCGCGTTGGTCGTGGACGTCCGCGAGGGCTCAAAGCTCGATAAGCTGCCGGGGATTGTGAAGGCCGTGCGGCGCATGCTGCCGACAAAGGTGGCATTTCTGGAAGCTTCAGATGCGGTGCTGCTGCGCCGCTTCAGTGAGACGCGCCGTCCTCACCCCCTGGGGACCGATGCCCCGGTTAATGCTTCGATCAAAACCGAGCGAAAGCATCTGGCAGCCATCCGCGCCCTGGCGGACATTGTCATCGACACCTCGAAATTCAATGTGCATGAACTGCGTGCCCATATTACGGAGCGATTTCGCGAACAGGCTAGCGAAAAAAGCATTCTGGTTTCTTGCGTAAGTTTTGGATTTCGCCACGGGGTACCGGAGGAAGCGGACTTGGTGTTCGACGTACGTTTTTTGCCCAATCCGCATTTCGTGCCGGAATTCCGTCCGCTGACGGGACGTCATAAACGCGTAGCCGCTTACATCCGGTCCTTCCCGCAGACCGAGGAATTTATCGTGCGCATTTCGGATCTGCTCATTTACCTGCTCCCACATTACATCAATGAAGGTAAAAGTTATTTGACGATTGGATTTGGCTGTACCGGCGGCCAGCACCGGTCCGTGATGATTGCCGAGGAAGTCAGCAAGCGTCTGCATAAGGCGGGTTACCGCGTGAAAGTCGTGCATCGGGACATGCCACGGTGAGAGGAGCGTCCTTGGTCGTTAGCGTCCAGCCGTTCGCCGCGACTAGGTCGTTGGAGTGAGCACACGCACGGCCAACGACAAGAAACCAAGGACCGCAGTAAAATAGGCCCTTGGATCGACCCACCATTCTCGTGCTACTAGCACGCTTCGCTCTCGCCGGAGCCGTATGCGCCAACTGAAGCGTCTGATTCGCTACGCTCTCCCGTATTGGTGGCAGATCTTATCGTCTGTCGTGCTCATGGCGTTGGTAGGAGGGTTGGATGCGTTCAAGTATTTGCTGATCCGGCCTGTCTTCGATCGTGTGTTGAATCCCTCCACCGGATCGAAAGAAATCCAGCTTTTTGTCATCCCTGGCACCCATCACGCAGTGTCGCTGCAACAGTTCGTTCCTGCCCGTTTTACCAATGCCTGGACGATTGTCGCCTTTGCGCTGGTTGCCTCGACTGTGCTGAAAGGGATCTGCGATTACACGGGAACGTACCTGGTAAACCACGCCGGGTTCGGCATGATCACGGACCTGCGGGACGATTTGTACAACGCGATCATGCGCCGTTCCGCGGCGTTTTTCTCCAAGCATGCGACCGGAACCTTGCTCTCCGCGATTGTGAACGATATCGAGCGAGTGCAGTACGCGCTGTCGACCGTGCTGGCGGAATTCCTGCAGCAGTTTTTTACGTTTGTGGCTGTCGCCGCGGTCGTGGTGGTTCTGGGAGGAAAGCTTGCGTGGGTGCTGTTACTCTTCGTGCCGGTAATTGTTTATTCTTCCCGCAAGATCGGCTCGCGCGTTCGCAGCACCACGCGCCACGGGCAGGACAAGCTGGCCGAGATTCAAAATATCCTGCATGAAACCATCACGGGAAATCGCATTGTGAAAGCCTTCAATAGCGAACGGTGGGAGATTTCGCGCTTTCGAGGGGCGGCGCGCCGGCTGTTCCGCGCGAATCTCCGCTCGGTGGCGGCTACCGCGATCAGTTCGCCGTTGATGGATATTTTCGGCGTAATCGGAATTGCGCTCTTGCTCAACCTGGGGCGAGAGCAGGTGAAACACGGGCAGATGACTCCGGGAGTATTCGTGGCGTTTATTACCGCGGTATTCAGCCTTTACAATCCGGTACGAAAATTCGCGCAGTTCAACAATAATTTTCAGCAGGCGGTGGGCGCATCCAGCGAGATCTTCAGATTCATGGACATTGAAGACGAAGTTCGCGAAAAGCCGCATGCTACAAGCTTGCCCGCGTTCTCGCAGATCGTCCGATTCGAGCACGTCGGCTTCACCTATAGCGGTGACTGCGAAGAAACTCGCGGGGTGCTACACGATATCAATCTCGAAGTTCGTCGCGGAGAAGTGGTTGCGATCGTTGGTTCCAGTGGCTCGGGGAAAAGCACGCTTGTTCACCTGATTCCTCGATTCTTCGATGTGACGCAAGGGCGGCTTACCATTGATGGCTTCGACGTTCGAGACGTGACACTTCTATCGCTGCGCGAACAGGTGGGAATCGTCACCCAGGAAACGGTTCTATTCAATGACACGGTCCGCAACAACATTGCCTACGGTCAGCCACACGTCGCGCTGAAAGACGTGGAAGCCGCGGCTCGGGCGGCGTTGGCGCACGATTTTATCAAGGCGCTTCCGGCGGGATACGATGAAGTGATCGGCGAGCGGGGTGTCCGGCTTTCCGGCGGCGAGCGGCAGCGGGTNNNNGATCGCTCACCGGCTTTCGACCGTGCGACGGGCCGACCGCATCGTGGTGATCGAGAATGGCGTGATCGCCAATATCGGCACGCATGAGGAGCTGATGGCCAAACTTGGCACGTATCGCAGGCTGTATGATTTGCAGTTCGCCGACTTCGAGCCGAAAATGGAGCCTGCGCAACCCAGCTAAAGAAATCCAGTTAAGATTTTGCTCGCTGAATTGACCGAACTATGCCGCTACGCTCGATGACAGGCTTTTCTCAGATCAAAGGCGAACTGAAGCATCACACTGATGA
>PLUJ01000178.1 GCA_003165455.1 Acidobacteriaceae bacterium
GATATGAATCAGCCTTTTAAGCAGGAGCAAAGCCTGCTCTTGGACAGGCAGCTTTTTCAGATCTCCTAGCGTTTTGGCTGCCGAGGCAATCGTAAAAGGCTCTATACGCATCATGATGGATCTCGTTGCTGCGGGCGCGAGTCGGCGCGCCTTCATTTTAAGCTCACGGAGCCGGTTCGCGGCTTCCCGGCGCAGCGCATTCCCGATCCGCATCGACTCCATCTTGTGCGCGCGTTGAATAGCGGAAATATTTGGCGGTTTTAGCGCAGGTGGGAGCGACAAGGACGGGGTAGCACTCGTCAGTTGGCTGATTGCAGCAAGCATTTCGATCTCAACAGAATTGTCAACAACAATACCCAGGTCTTCCAGGGCATCTAAATAACTGGCGATGGTCGCACTCACCCTCGTTCGAAATGCGTATGTAGATGCTTTGCTGTACGCATTGGGAACGGCCGCTGCATTATGCGTCTGTTGAGCCTCCCAGATGAGTTTTCGTTTGTGCTGATTCAGCTCGTCCCGAAGTTTGTCACTGGTTTCGACCATCAGTTCGTGAAGGTGATGGCGAAATTCAGGGTCAAGTGGCACAAAAATAGTTTAATCCCGTTTTCAGAGGATCGGATCGCAAAGACCACAAAGGCTGCAAACATCCTGTCTCTCGTTTTGTATGGTCCGTTAACTATTCCCGAATCAAACTTGATCGACCTATTTATAGCTTAGTCTTTAGCCAAATCATCACTAGTTGCTCGTGGTGTACAATCGCTATCCAATCATGATGGGCTAGGGGAGGCGTAGTGCGCTCATTACGACAACTGACTATCTCCTGTGGTACTCCCGTTCTTCTTATTATCACCATATCGTTTCTCCTGACGATTGATCCTGCGAGCGCGCAGGAATCGGACACGATCGTTATACATAGGCAAGAACGATTTGACGTTAACCGAATGAACGAAGCTCTGGCGGCGCACGAGCGCGAGTTCTTTATAGAGAGGATGGGAGTTCGCATTCCCAATAACGGTTACGCTTTCTATGCCGTGGTAAACGCAGTTGACCGAATCGGGAAAGAAAATAGGGAACTCAGCGGTCAGCAGCTAACTACAATAGGACAGAGAGCGCTCGATTATTTCTATAAAGGAGCTAATACATTTTATCCGGATTCGAGTGCCGTCGATTCTTCCATAAGCTCCATGGTGAGCCGAGAGTTCCCTTCGGCCGAACCGATCACCCCGGTTTTTATTCATCTCTTCCAAGATCTCGTGCGCGCGCAATTGAACGATATGTACCAGCCTGATATGAACGCCATCCATTCGTCTTTTCTCGAAAACGGGGCGAGTGATTTTGGGCAGATCTTCGATGATGGGCGAAAATATCCGGCTCTGAAGGAGGCGTTCGATAATCTTTTCCTAAATCAATATCAACTAAAGCCGGACGATAGGCCGGACCTGGTACACGATTACTTGCTCGACAGCGCTAAAGCAAATACCCTCATTCTCAAGAACGGGTTGCCGACCGACAATCACCAGCTTAATCAACAGTTGCCTGCGTATCTGATAACGCAGGGTCACAAGATCGACGAGATCAGAATTGAAATGGAGAAGACTCGTGACCGCGCACGAACGCAGCAACTGGAGGAGGAGCTAAACAAACAAATAGCTGAGGAGCGTGCTGGAGCTTTTCTTATCACGACCGCCCTCAGTTTTGGCGATGCGAAACTCTCGCGGACCTTTTCGACACTCGCCAACACTTTTATCAATGTGCAACAAACCCAGGCACTTGCTGCCATTGGGAAAGTCGGGACTCTCGGGCTGACAGCCGGTTATGTCGGCGCAGGGCTTGCGTTAGCGTCATTACTTACATCCTCGGGATCGGGAGATGAGGCGATTCTTGGGGCAATTCAGGCTCTCGCGCACCAGATGGAACAAATGCGCCGGGAAATGCACGAGCGGTTCGATCATATCGACGAAACCCTGAACCGTATTTATGGTGAAACGATCGCCGGCTTCAATAATTTGGCACTTAAGGTGGCGCAGGCAAGAGAAGGAATTCTTGCCTTGCAGGAGCAGCTTCTTGAGATTGAAGACGAGCTTGGAGAGATCGACCGGAGAAGCCAGTCCTATTCTCAAAGTCTCTCCCAGCAGCTTACTAATGCGAAGCTCGGGAATTGCTTGAGTGGTGCCTTGCCTTCCAGTGTGCACGAATTCTCGGAGTGTATCGAAGGTTTTGTCACGACCGCGACTGTGACCTCGCGAAGCAGCGTCTGGTCCACGTCTTCTGACCTTCCTTCGGACAATATCAATGCATTGGGCGATCTCAACCGCCCTCCCGAGCAAAGCATTTCTCTCTTAGGGAAGCTGGCAGCCACTAATTATGGACAGCCGATCGGCGTGTCTGTGAATGTGCCCAACCCGGTGGTTTGGGCTACCGCGGCGAGAGGCTATCTGAACCTGATTGCCGGGTACGGGCCGGGAGTTTCATCCACTGATTCACCAAGCGGGCGCGCTGGCTCAGATTTGACCATTAAGGAATTGGCTTCAGGTCCGGGCCCTACGCGCAAGCTCATTGCTTCCGGTAATGAAATCAGGGAGGCGATTAAGACCCTTGGATCTTCGCGCGGAAAGTCAAAAAACAGGGCGGGGGTAACAATTCTCGACGCCGTGTTCAACGAATTCCAGGACAATGTCAATAATGTTGACGCTGATGTCGCAGCACTTGAGAAAGAATATGAGACGACCCAGGCGAGTGGATATGATCTATGGGGTGATGTGAATCAACACAATTCACTTGCCGACCCGCCGGCATGGAAGAAGGCAAACCAGCAAGGTGGGCCTACTTTCGATGCCGTCCAGGACTTGGCTCCTTGCACGCCCGCTGATGACTTTCTTAACGGTGCGCATCAGGAACTCCCGCACACCGGCATCATTCCTCAGATCATACCTCAGGTCTACCGAATGGCCGACGAGCTAAGACTAGGGACGATCTTCGTCTGTTATTCGAATCCGATGTGGACCAATGGTGTGCACCCACCAGGGCGTCCAGAGATGTGGAAAGAACAAATGAGTACGGACATCGAGGTCCGGTTCACGCTTTCCGCTTCGGTGTTGGAGGAAATGAAAAAAGCCAGCAAAGCAAAGGCAGCGTCGAAGCGTTCGGGGAGCCATGCGAAAACCACACTCCCGGCGGAGAGTGAAAGCATCAATAGCACGCTGATTGCGGCACACCGAAGAGATGTACCCCCTAATAAATATTGGGATTTTGACTGCCGGGAATTGGTGCCTGGGACGATTCTCGTTCTGGCGCCGGAGAAGATGCCGCCGCTCGTCGGGCAGTGCATGCAGCAGGGGCCGCCGCTACAGTACCTCAAGGTGAAAATCAATCATCCGGACCAGCCGTCTCCTTTTACCGACTTCTGGCACGGATGCAATGGGGACCAGCATTGGGGATGCCTGGTCAGCAACTACTCTCCGTCAGCCGCGGAGCAAGAACCTGACCGCGTGAGCAAGGATCTCGTCCTAATAACCTCTCTGGTGCAGCAAAATCTCGCAGAACATCGAAGAAATCTGGCTGGGCAGGTCGCAAAAGCGATGTTTGGCAGGGTCCCGGAAGACAGCCAATTTGTGGCGCAAAACAAGGTAAGAATCGCAAAAGATTTCCGTGAAATCGAAACCCTCAGTGCAGTGGTGAATCTTTATGCAGGCTTATTACTCTCTCAGTCGATGCGGACAAACGACCGAGTAATGAGTAGCCTGCTCGCAATCAAGCCTGAACGGTGGGCCGCGCGGCTACAGACGGCTATCAACAAGTCTATGCCCCAGGCAAACGATCTCGGGCCGGCGAAAAGCCATCTTCTCGCAACACTGCATCTCAACGACAAGACAGCATCGGCGCGCCACGTACTAGACACCCAGCTTCGTTCGGGAGCCGAGTCATATGACTTGGTAGAGTCAACACTGAATAGCCTGCATAATCTGGAATATATACAAATCGTGCAGTCTTTGCCGCCAAGTCATGTGTGCTTCAGAAATCCTGGCTTGACTCTGACGCCACCGGCAGATGTGCATTCGCAAATCCCTTGGCCTGACGTGGATGTGCACAGAATTTCCAAGATCGATTTAACAATGCAGATTACAACAGCGAAGGACGGAGTTGGGCCTGGGTCCAATTTTGTTGTCTCCAACAATGGGCTTTTGCTGACGGGAATGACTCACAATGGCAGCGATGGAAAAATGCAGGAGCTTTCGTTCAGTGGCGAGGGCTTAACGGCAAAGGGGCTCGCTGATTCAACAATAAAATTGTGCATGGGTCCGGAACTCACGCACGACAGCGCGGACATCAGCAATTTGGCCATCGATATCGAAGACGACTCCGGTCAAAAGTTGTCCTATGCGCGGTGGGAGCACGTAACAGTGGCACCGGCAGAGCAAGGAGTCGCTATCATTCTCCAAAGCGCTCCGCCGCCTGCGATGCCAAGCACCCATTGACTTTAAACTCGATAAAACCATTATTGCGTTTGAGAACAATTGGTTGAATCAGCTCGATTAGAAGTAGACTCCCCACTGCTGCCGGACTCGTCCAAGGAAACGTCCAAGAGCTGCCCTGATATCCAAATATTTGTCGGTGCGTGTCCCATCTCCAGCCTCACAGAAACCTGCTTGTAAAGCCGCAAGGACATTGGAAGGAAGAGTGCCATCTTGCGACTGCTCAGTGTCTTTTATGACACCTCGTTCCAGGTTTTTCCAGAGGAAACGACCGGCGGGCGCCC
>PLUJ01000233.1:0-154 GCA_003165455.1 Acidobacteriaceae bacterium
AATTCAGCGCGCCCATCAGCGATGCGATGCAAAAGATCGCAATACTCGTGATCCACAGATCAGCGCCCAGCCCTTCACCCGGCCCGGCGGACGGCAGCGCGCTCAGCGGCGCATATCCCGTCCAGCCATGCAGTGGCGCCCCGCCGGTCACGAA
>PLUJ01000233.1:196-19093 GCA_003165455.1 Acidobacteriaceae bacterium
ACCATGATCGTGCCATGCATCGTCAGCAGGCTAAGATAGGTCTCCGGCTTGATCTCGCCCACCAGCGGCAGAACAGCCGTCGGGAAGATCAAATGGATGCGCATCAGCAGCGACAGGAACATCCCCACCCACACCGCCGTGAGCGCCAGAAAGAAATATTGAATGCCAATGACTTTGTGATCCAGGCTGAAAATATATTTCCACAGAAAGCCGGTCGGCGCCGTGTGTGCGTGTACGCCGGCGCCCGCGTGTGTGGCCATCAACTTCCCCCTTGTTCGGGCGGGCTCCAGGTAAAGCCCGCACCCGGCCCGGGACGCGCCCGGGAACTTACTGGTTCGCGGCTTCCTGCTGTTGCAGCCATTTCTCGAAATCGGCTTCGGTCATCACGAGCATCGTCGCGCGCATCTTGTAATGTCCCAGGCCGCACAACTGCGTACACACAATTTCGTACTGCCCAATCTTCGCCGAACTGAGAGCTGCACAAGCGGCAAGATAGAAATCGGCCATCGCTTCTTCATCGGGAACGAAGTGCGCATGGTAGCGGGTACCACCAGCCAAAACCTCGCGGCCCAGCCGCGAATCTTCGTCGACTTCAAGCATGTAGACGCTGACGTGCGGAACGTTTGTCGCTATCGTTTCCTCGATCGAATAGGCCCAACTCTCGGCGGTCTGATGCGGGAGTCCGGCAATCAGATCAATATTGAGGTTGCTGATGCCGGACGATCGCAGTCGATCGATGTCCGCCAGCACAGTTTCGCGCTTGTGAAGACGCCCGACCGCCGCAGCTTCCTGATCGACAAAGGACTGCACGCCCAGGCTCACTCGATTCACGCCGCATCGCAAAAGGCCCTCCAGTTGGTCATCGGGCAGCGTCCCCGGCGCGCATTCCACCGTGATCTCCGCGCCTTCCTCAACATCGAAGTTATTTCGCACCGCAGCAAAAATACGATGCAGTTGCGCACTTTCGAGAACGGTCGGCGTGCCCCCACCCAGATAGATGGAATCCACGAAGCGTTCAAACTTGCCGCCCATTATTGCGGCAGTCTTGGGTGCGTTCTGAATTTCCGTACATACTTGATCCACGTACCGCTCGAAGACTACCCGTGAAAACACGTCAGAGGCGAAATTGCAGTAGCTGCACTTCGTGCGGCAGAACGGAACGGAAATATAAATTCCAACTGGCAAGCTCTTCCATTATCCCATCAGCGTGTATCCCATCAACGTGCGCAGACCTTTTCCATCCTGTCCGAATTCCGATGCATCTATTTGGGTTAACCTGTTAACAGTGCCAGAAGGGCGGCTTCGCAGCCGAATTCAGAACAGAAGATGTCCCAGGAAGAAGAAATATTAGGCAAAGCCTATGACAGCCGCTTAATGGCGCGGTTGTTAAAGTATTTGCGCCCATACCGCTGGCAGGTGGCGATTGCGCTGGTATCGATCCTGCTGAAGTCATTCGCCGACGTTCTTGGTCCTTACCTCACGAAAGTGGCGATTGATCGCTACTTATCTCCGGCGAAGGGAATGTCCACCGGCTTCTGGAACTGGCTGAGCCCGCGCGCAATCGTTGGCATTGCGCAGATCGCATCGATTTATGTTGGACTCCTGGTCTTCAGCTTCCTGCTTGAATTTCTGCAAACCTACTTCATGCAGTGGACCGGACAGAAAGTAATGTTCGACCTGCGGAAGCAAATCTTCCGGCATTTGCAGCGCCTTCACGTTGCTTTCTACGACAAGAATCCAGTGGGACGGCTGGTGACTCGCGTCACCACGGATGTCGACGCGTTGAACGAAATGTTCACCTCCGGCGTGGTTTCGATCTTTGAAGATGTGTTCGTTCTGGTCGGCATTCTGGGCGTGATGCTGTGCATGAACTGGAAGCTGGCGCTTGTCACGTTTGCGGTGCTGCCGTTCATCGTTTATTCCACCAAGATATTCCGCGACCGGGTGCGGGACTCGTACCGGCGCATTCGCGTGGCTATTGCGCGCATCAACTCCTATTTGCAGGAGCACATCAGCGGAATGGTGGTTCTGCAGCTCTTCAACCGAGAACGCAGGGCTTACAACAAGTTCTCGGAAATCAATCGCACGCATGTCGATGCCTACAAAGACGCGATCATGGCCTACTCCATCTATTACCCGGTGGTCGAGGTCCTGTCGTCGATTGCGATTGCGTGTGTGATCTGGTTTGGCGGCGGCGATATCATGCGCAATCTTCGCGTGTCCAGCGTGGCCGTGAGCTTCAACTGGAAGACGCTGATCGCCTTTCGTCTGGTGCCCACCGTGGCGTCGCTGGGCGTGCTCGTCGCATTCATTCAGTATGCCTTGCGCTTCTTCCGGCCGATCATGGACTTCAGCGAAAAATACAACATCCTGCAATCGGCGATGGCGGCGAGCGAACGGATCTTCAAGTTGCTGGATACTCCGGTGCAGGTTGTGTCGCCCGCCGTGACTAAGAAGCCACAGGGCGCAGGGCGGATCGAGTTCGATCATGTGTGGTTTGCGTATCGCGATACTCCGGCAGAAGCGGCGGACGTTGCGGATAATCAGGCTCCGGATTGGGTGCTGCGCGATGTCAGCTTTACCATTGAGCCCGGCGAAACCGCGGCAATCGTTGGGCATACGGGTGCAGGCAAGACTACGCTGATCTCGCTGCTGCTGCGCTTCTACGATGTACAAAAGGGCGCGGTGAGGATCGATGGCGTCGACGTCAGAGAGATGGACCTGGCCGACTTGCGAACTCGATTCGGCGTGGTGCTGCAGGATCCATTCCTGTTCAGCGGGACGGTGGGAGGGAACATCCGGCTGGGCACCAAGCGTATTAAGGATGAAGACGTACAGAAGGCCGTTGAGGATGTGAACCTGGCGGACTTCATTCGCGGACTGCCCAAGGGCTTTGATGAAGAAGTTCGAGAACGCGGGTCCACGCTGTCCACGGGGCAGAAGCAACTGATCTCGTTTGCGCGGGCGCTGGCGCATAATCCTAAAATTTTGATCCTGGATGAGGCGACTTCGAGCGTGGATACGGAAACGGAGTTTAAAGTCCGGGACGCGCTGAGCCGAATGGTGGAAGGAAGGACGTCGGTGATTATTGCGCATCGGCTATCGACAGTGCAGCGGGCAGACAAGATAATCGTGATGCACAAGGGGCAGGTGCGGGAAATGGGGACGCACCAGCAGTTGCTGGCGCAACGTGGGATTTACTTTAAGCTTTATCAACTGCAATATAAAGATCAGGAAACCAATGTGGCGCGGGCCGCGAGTTCCCCGAACGGTTTCCAGCGGCCAGAAACCGCCAGCGCTGATGACTAGGCTCAATCCGAGCGAAGGTCGCTAAGAACGTGTCTCAATCAAAACGAGTTTTCCTTTCTGCCGAGTGGCGAGATCTCGTGATGTTGAACTACGCGATTGAACCCGGTCTCCTGACCCGGCACGTTCCGCCTAGCACGTCGCTGGATTCATTCAATGGAAAAACATACGTCAGCCTTGTGGGCTTTCGGTTCCGCCGCACCAAGCTGCTTGGGCGTTTCCCGGTTCCGTTTCATGCTGATTTCGACGAAGTAAACCTGCGCTTCTACGTTCGGCGAAAAGACGGCAGCGAGGACCGGAGAGGAGTTGTCTTCATCGCCGAGGTTGTGCCCAGACGCGCAATTGCGGCAACCGCCCGCCTCTTATACGGCGAGAACTATACCTGCCTTCCGATGAAGCACCGCATTGGGATGGATGGGTTGAGGAAGACGGCTGAGTATCAGTGGAAAATTGGCGGCCGGTGGTGCAAGCTCTCTGCGCAGACGGTAGGCCCTCCAACGCAACCGCAAGAGGAAAGCTTGGAACAGTTCATCACCGAACACTACTGGGGCTATTCGACTCGGCCAGCCGGCGGTTGCCTAGAATATCAGGTCGCGCACGTTCCTTGGCAGGTGTGGGCCACCACTACGGCGAGCTTTGAAGGCAACGCCGGCGCTCTTTATGGGAGCGAACTTGGAACGGTTCTGAAACGGCCCCCAGACTGCGCGTTCTTGGCAGATGGCTCGCTTGTCACCGTCTTCAGGGGCAATAGAGTCCAATGAGATTGCCAGATCACGAATCGGAATCCGCTCTTCCGCGCAAGGGCTGGATACTTTACGACGGTGGATGCGGGTTTTGTTTTCGCTGGGTTCACCTGTGGAAGATGATCGTGGAACGGAGGGGCTTCGCAATTAAAGACTTGCAATCCGCTTCTGTTGACGGCGGCCTGCAAATTCTGCAAGAGAATCTGCTGGACGACATACGGGTATTGACCCGCACTGGAAAATTGGAATCGGGTGCCAACGCCTACCTTTATGTGGCACGGCAAATCTGGTGGGCATGGCCGTTCTATGCAATGTTCAGTTTGCCAGGTTTTAATTGGATGCTTTGGCGGGGCTATCGCTGGTTTAATCGGAATCGATACCGAATCTCTCGCCATTGTCCGCTCCCCCAACAAACCGACGCCGGGCAATTCCGAAAAGATGTCTGAACATCTCCCGACAATCGTTCCTGTTTGGACGCGCGGCCTTACAATGCTCTCTTGCGAATATTGATCTCAGCAGGCGAGGCTTCCGGAGAAATGTATGGGGCGCAGCTGATCGAGGCTTTGCGCCGCCGCGACCCGCAACTCGAGTTCTTCGGTGTCGGCGGCGAACGCATGCGCGCCGCCGGCTGCGAGACCATGGTTGATGCCAAAGATCTTTCCGTAGTTGGAATCACCGAAATTCTCAGTCACCTCCCAAAGATCTACGGACTGTATCAGCATCTGATCAAAGAAGCTGACAAGCGCAGGCCTGATCTTGCGATTGTGATTGACTCGCCAGCGTTTAACTGGCGGGTGGCGCGACAGATGAAGCGGCGCGGGGTTCCAGTGGTGTATTACGTTGCGCCGCAATTTTGGGCATGGAGGCAGGGACGGGTGCGTTTGTTGCGAAATTACATCGACAAGGCGCTGGTGATCTTTCCGTTTGAAGAGGCGTTTTACCGGGAGCGCGGAGTGGATGCGACGTTTGTTGGGCATCCGTTAGCCGATTTGCAGCGGCCGACCGGCGGGCGCGGCGAGTACGCTGCGCAGTTTCAGATCGATCCGGCGAAGCAGTGGATTACGTTGATGCCGGGTAGCCGGGTAAAGGAAGTCCGGATGAACCTGCCGAGCATTTTAGATGCCGCGGCGAAGCTTGGAAAGGAATACGAGTTTTTGCTGCCGGTTGCGCCTACGCTGGATCGCAGCTTCGTACATAGTTTGCTGGGAAGGCAAAAGGTTACGCTGGTTCCGGAATCGCTTGCCGCGCTGGGGCATTCGCGCGCCGGCATCATCGCCAGCGGGACGGCTACGGTGGAGGCCGCAATGATGGCAACTCCCTTCGTGATGGTGTATTGCGTTTCGGCTCTGACTTATCTACTGGGCAAGCCGCGGGTGAAGGTGCCGCACTTCGCCATGGTGAATTTGATTGCCGGGGAAGAGGTTGTGCCGGAATTGGTGCAGCATGACTTTACGGCGGCGAATGTTGCGGCGCGATTGCGAGAAATTCTTCCTGATGGTCCTGCCCGGGACCAAATGCTAGATGGAATGGCAAAAGTGAAGGAGAAGCTGAGGGCACCAGAGAGGGCCGGTTCGGAAACTATTCGGACGCCAGCGGAACGAGCTGCGGATATTATTTGGTCCGTTTTAGAGTTTTAAAAAGATGGATTGTAAAAAGATGGATTGTAAAAAGATGTCATCAGGCTAAGACCCTCCGATTTCCTGCATCAGATCTAAAGTGCTGCGATTTAAGTTAGCTTAGGGGAGAGTCCTGCCGAGCTTGGCCTGAAGGATAGCGGGGCCGCTGTCGCGAACGGGAATCCAGGGAAGAATTCACAAAATTAAGCCTTAAAACGCTGGGGGAGTCTGGGTAATTGGGAATAGATCCTAAATGGGTAACGAAGTCCTGTGAATTGGTGATTGTGATCGCGATCAGCATCGCGGCACATTCCCAGTCGCAGCTTCCCATGCCTACAGTTCCAGGCTCGACTTCGGGTGGACCGCAGCAATTAACTCCTCCGCCCGTGCCTGGGAGTATGAGCGGTACAGTGATGGATCAAAGTGGCGCGGTGATGGCCGATGTAAAGGTGGCCCTGGCAGAACAAGGATTGAACCTGAAACGAGAAGCAGTTTCCGATGGAAACGGAGACTTCAGTTTCTCGCAGGTGACTCCCGGGCCGTTTCAACTGACCTTTACCGCTGCGGGCTTCGCGACTCTGCAAATATCTGGAGTCTTGCACCCGGGGGAAGACTACGTGGCGCCAAAGATCGCGCTGGCGGTGGCACGGGAAAACGTGGATGTAGAGGTGACGCTGCTGCCAGAGCAGGTGGCGGAGGATGAGTTAAGAGTTGAGGAGAAGCAGCGTGTGCTGGGCTTCATCCCAAATTTTTACGTCAGCTACGTTCCCAATGCGGCTCCTCTCACTAAAAAGCTAAAGTTCCAGCTGGCGTGGAAGAGCGTGATCGATCCTGTGTCGTTTGGAATTACTGGGGCCGTTGCGGGAGTACAGCAAGCCGAGAACGACTTTGCCGGATATGGGCAAGGATGGAAAGGTTACGCCAGGCGCTATGGCGCCTCTTACGGCGATCTAGTATCGGGAACTTTTATTGGAGGCGCGATCTTGCCATCGCTATTCCATCAGGATCCGCGCTACTTCTACAAGGGAACCGGCAGTGTTCGGTCAAGACTCTCGTACGCCATTGCGATGTCCGTGGTGTGCAAGGGCGATAACGGACATTGGCAGGCGAATTACTCTGGAATTATTGGAGGGCTGGCGGCCGGAGGCATCTCCAATCTGTACTATCCTGCGCAGAGCCGGGACGGGGCTAGCTTGACGTTCGAAAATGCGCTCATCGGAATTGGGGGAAGCGCCGTAGGAAATATCATCCAGGAATTTATTGTTCGCAGATTTACGCCACATGCCCCGGGTGAGGAGTCGGCCAAACCTTAGCCGGGGCTGGCCAGAAGCAGCTACAGACCGTTCGCCATCCGGCGGAATGGTTTGACGGTAAACCTTGTGCTCCCAGCATCTTTTAGAGCAGAATCTTCATCATAGGAAAGTGGCAAGGCCCATTTTCCGGGAGACCCTCCTTTAATGCAGATTCATCTTGGGCGCGTACGCGGCGTGCTGACGAGTTTCCTTGCGCTTTGGCTGATCGTTCTGTTTGCCCGCCCGTCTTTGTCTTGGGCTGCCGAAAAAATCCGGCTCCGGGTAGATGACTATCAGATTGACGTGGAATTGACGCCGCATCTGCATGAGATTTCGGCGCGAGCCAAGGTTAAATTCACTGCCTTGACGGATCTGAATACCGCCATTTTCGAACTTAATAATGGATTGCGTGTCACCAAGGTTTTGGATGAAAAGGGCCAGCCACTCTCGGCCGAGCGTGTGACGCAGGATTTTACGGTGCGGGTGCCGCTGCCTGCGGGGCTCTCCAAGGGTGAATCGACCACTTTCACCTTCGAGTACGAGGGAGAAATTGAGAACGCCGATGACAGTCCGGTACCTGGTCTGAAGCTGGCTTATATCGGGGATGACACCAGCTACCTGCTTTACGCAGGGCGATGGTTCCCCGTGAGTGGGTACGGGCTGAACCGGTTCACGTCAACCATCCGTGTGACGGTGCCAGCTCACATGGTGGTGATTGGCAGCGGGACTTCCACCATTACGGACAACGGTGCTTCGAAAAAGCCGAACAGTAACGGGCTTCCTACTAAGACATTTACGTTCGTGGATTCGAAAGCAAGTTTTCCCGGAACCATTATTGCGGGGATTTTTCAGGAATACAAAAGTGATGATGCGGGTCTGGACTTGCATGTTTATTTCAAGCCCGACCATCAGAAACTGGCGCCCGAATACACAACGACGGCGGTGCAGGAGTTTACCTACTTCATCACTTTGTACGGTCCTCCCTTGTCGTCCAAGCTGAATGTGGTGGAACTGCCGGGCGACACGGTCCCGTACGCTTGGGGTCCGGGCATTGCGGCGCTCGCCGGAGGTTCGATCACGGAGAAAACCAATTACCGTTTGCTGGCTAATGCCATTGCACATCAGTGGTGGGGAGTGTCTGTAAGTCCGGCGTCGAAAGACGATTGGTGGCTGAGCGACGGGTTCTCGCGCTACTCGGAGGCGATGTACGTGGAGAATGCGGCTGGAGGCGCGGGCTTGGAGGAAGCCGTAAAAGATATGTCCGTGGGAGCGCTGGCGTACGACAATATTCCGCTCTCCAGCGTGAGTAAGCTCGATCCGTTCTCGACTGAGTTTCAGTCGCTGGTAACGGATAAGGGCGCGATGATTTTGCATATGCTGCGATGGGTGTTGGGCGAGGACAAATATCTGAAAACGATGCGGGAGTTCGCCGAGACTTACGCGGGAAAATCGGCCAGCATGGCGGAATTCCAGATGATCGCCGAGAAAAATTATGGAGATCAGCTTACCTGGTTCTTCTCACAATGGCTGGACTCGACCGGCGCGCCGGAGTTTAAGGTGAAGTACACCGTATATCGACTGGGAAGTAATAAAGGCTTCCGCGTTACTGGCGAAATCGCGCAGGATCTTGATTTGTTCCGGATGCCGGTGGATCTGAGAATCGATACGGATGGAAAAACGGAAAATAAGAAGATTGAAGTGGTGGGCACAAATTCACCGTTCACGGTGGAAACCTTCGGGCGGCCACGCCGAATCGCAGTCGACCCCGACCACCATGTGCTGACGAACTCGTCCGACGTTAAGTTGCGGTCTTCAATTTTGCGCGGCCAAGCTTTACAGCAGCAAGGCGATCTAGCTGCGGCGCTCGCCGAGTTCAATAAGGCGCTCGATCAGAATAAAAACAGCTCACTCGCGCATTATCGAATCGCAGAGATTTTCTTCGTGCAGCGGAATTATCAATCGTCGGCGAATTCCTACCGCTCATCGATCAATGGAGACGGAGAGCCGCGCTGGACGGAGGTCTGGAGTCATATCCAACTGGGTAAGATTTTCGACGTCACGGGGCAGCGCGAGCGTGCCATCAATGAGTATCGGCAGGCGGTTCAAACGAATGACGATACATTTGGGGCTTTGGAAGAAGCACGCAGGTATCTGCAGAAGGCCTATGAGCGGCCGAAGAACAAAGAGTGAGCGGCTGATGGGACCACGCGACGGTGGGGTGTTAGGCCTTAGTCTTTTTGGTTCCGGCGAGCAGTTTCAAGCTGCGGTTTGGCTGGGGAAGTTGATCCATTTCGCTTCCCTTCTCAGAGTTGGCATCGAGGATAAACCGGCGCATGCCGAGTACCGGGAACCGCGTGGCAGTGACGACCGGTTCTACGCGCGCATTCCCATGCGGGGGCATTTCGAACTGAACCTTCCGCAGAGCATCCGGTAAGAGCTGACCGTGATGCATGCGGCCGAGGTAGAACTCGGGAGTGCGACTTCGTTCCGCAGGCGCCTGACTGCCTTTGCGCGATCGTTGAATGCGTGCCACTGCGCGATCGACCACACGGGCAAATTCATTGCCATCCACTTTGTTGCGGCCTTCGCGTAAGCGCGCTTTCGCATCGTCGGCAGAAAACCAGGTGCGATTGCGGTTATCTTCTTTTGGTTTACACAGTCTGCGAACCTCACAGAGATGTGCGCTGACAAGGGCATCGTTATGGAGAACTGCGGAGGGCCGCGGTTGGGCTGAGCCGCCCCAAATATATCGGATGAACGCCGCTTCTTCGATCGTGCCATGAACTCCCGCCTCTTCTAAGGCTTCGAGGGCCGCGACCTGGGCGTAGGTCATGCCGACTTCTGCGCTACCCTTGGGAAAGGTCCAGCGTCCACTGCCGCGCGTTTGAACCAGTAGGAACTCCACACTTGCGGCGCGCACTCGAAAGCAGACAGCCGCAACCTGCCTGCAGTTGCGCGTCTTGCTTAAATGCGACACGCGGACTCGACCGCACGCCGATAGAAACGTACTCATCGCAACAGCATGCAATACGGCCTCGGCCTTTGCCTAGAGCACAGATTGGTTCTGGAGAACATTGGTTCTGGAGAACATTGGAGGGGGGATTTTTTTCATTCGAAGCGCACGAGAATCTTTCTGCATACTTGCCGTTGGCGCTTTCAGGCGACAGTATTGAATTTCATCGGATAACGATGACCGGAGTGTAGTCGTGGAGAATATGTATTGCCTGCGATGCAGCCGTCCCATTGAAGCCGGACAGAAATCGGTTGCCGTCTATTTGTTCGCGCAGACAGTCGGAATTAAACCGCGTCAGAAATCCGCGGCACAGCGCATCTCGTTTTGTCCGCAGTGTTCGGTGTCGCTGGCTATGGGCCCTCCTCCGGAAGGGGCGCTGAACATGGCGGCATGGGGCATGATTCGAGAACTGGTCGCCTCCGATCAGTCCCTGAACCATGCAGCGTGGGAAAACTTAAACGAAGTTCAAGATTCGCTGCTCCCGACTGGGACCGATAGTGTCCGTCCTTCCGCACAATCCGGCGGATACTTCGAGTTTTAGAAAGCCGGATACTCTAACTGCCTGCTTTCTACCAAACTGCCAGGCCAGCTAACCTTTGTCCCTTTCGCGTGGTCTAAACAAGATAGGTGTGCCCGGGAACTTTGTGTGTCTCGCCCGCGTATTACCTACCTGAGGGGCCAGGCGGGATCGAAATCCTCGCCCGAGGGCTGTTCCGTGCTTCGCGCCCTGCGGTGTGAAGAAATCCACATGAGAATGCTTCTCGACATCATCCGGCAATCGCTTTCAACCTTGTGGGCGCACAAGCTTCGGTCATTTCTGACGATGTTTGGAATCGCATGGGGGGTGGGATCCTTGCTGTTGCTGGTTGGTCTGGGGGAAGGTTTTCGGAGCGGCCAAGAGAAGAATATGGCCGAACTTGGGCAGGACATTATGTTTGTGTTTCCCGGGCGCATTCCCGCGATCGCCGGCAGCTATCAATCGGGGCAGCTTTATCACCTGACTTATGGAGACTATTTTGCGATTCGCGATCAAGCGAAAGTTTTGCGCGCGGTTTCTCCGGTGCTGGAGCGAGACGATATCCGCGCGGTGAGCGACTACAGTTCCACGAGCAATCAGGTTTTCGGCGTCGCTCCGGAGTATCGCCAGATTCGCAATACGCCCATCGACCCGGGGCGCTGGTTCAACCAGGAAGACAACACACAGCGTCGCCGCGTGGCCGTGGTGGGCTGGGAATTACTGAAGAACATGTTTCCCGGTGTACCCGCGGTCGGCAGCACCATCATGCTCAATGACACGGATTTCAAAGTGATTGGCGTGATCCCGAAGATAGGAAAAGAGGGCCAGAACGGCACGAATTACCGAATTTTTATTCCGTTCGAAACCATGCGGAATCTTTTTCCGCTGACGGCGCAGAACTCAGAGAATGCGATTTCTTTCCTCAATTATCGGCCTATAAAAAAAGAATTGCATGTCGAAGCCAAGAACGAAGTTCACCAGATCATTGCGCGACGTCATGGGTTTGATCCCAGCCTTACCGATGCGTTTGAGGACTGGGATACGATTGACGGCGCCATCAAAGTGGCCAAAATCTTCGATGCGATGGATTGGTTTTTAGGAGTGGTGGGAGTCGTGACTCTGGGATTGGGGGCGATTGGCGTCATCAACATCATGCTGGTGTCGGTGACCGAGCGCACGCGCGAGATTGGCCTCCGGAAGGCATTGGGGGCAACCCATCGCAACATCATGACGCAGTTTTTTGTGGAAGGAGCCTTCCTAACGGCCTTCAGCGGAGGCATTGGGTTGGCGATCTGCACCGCATTCGTCACTCTGCTGGCACAGTTGCCATCGCCGGACGGCTTTGACACCCCACGCATTGTGCCGGCGTCGGCGCTGGTAGCCATATTGTCATTGTCGATTGCGGGCATTGTTGCCGGCATTTATCCGGCGCGAAAAGCCGCGCTGCTTCCCCCTGTGGAGGCGCTGCGGCAGGAGTAGGCGATTAGCTTTGGAGCGATATGCTTGGCGATTTAGGCAAACAGGCTTTTGACGCGCTGCGGCACAATCGGCGACGATCCGTGCTCACCATGCTGGGAATGGCGTGGGGGATTGCGACCGTTGTTTTGCTGCTGGCGTACGGAACTGGCTTTCAAAATGCGTTGATGATCGCCTTCCGTACTTTCGGAGGAAACCTCGTTGCCATATTTCCCGGTCGAACGTCGGTGCAGGCAGGAGGAACCAAAGCGGGCGTGCAGGTTCGGCTCACTCGCGACGATCTGGATTATCTGCGCGCCGAGGTTCCCATGATCACGCGCATCTCGCCCGAAGTGGATAAGCAAAGCCTGGTTTCCTTTGGCACTCGCAGCAGCACTTATGGCGTTCACGGAGTTTATTCCACTTACGAGAAGATTCGTGCCTTGGAAGTGGGAGAAGGTGATTTTTTTGGCGAGCAGGACGACTTCACGCACAGCCGCGTGGCGGTGATTGGATCGACGGTGAAGAAGAAACTTTTTTCGGGCCAGAATGCACTCGGCGAAGACATTCGAGTCGACGGCATTTCGTATAAGATAATCGCCGTTCTCAAGCACACCATCTCGAACGGCGACGAAGATATGAACTCGCTGGTTTACGTTCCCTACAGTGCCATGAGCGATCTGAAAAATAGCTACTATCTCGACGGCATCATGATGGATTACGAAGGGGATCACAGCAAGGTAGCCGCAGCGGTTCGAAACTCCATGGCGTTTCATCACAACTTCAATCCAAAGGATGAGAGGGCGATTTTTGTTTTCGATGCAGTGAAAGATCTGGCGGATCTGACCGTGATCACGGTTGGCATCAAGCTTCTTCTAGGGTTTATTGGGCTGCTGACTCTCGGCATCGGCGGGGTAGGACTGATGAACATCATGCTCGTCTCTGTCACCCAGAGAACACGCGAGATCGGTGTGGAGAAGGCATTAGGAGCCCGCCGCTGGCACATTCTGTTTCAGTTTCTCGCCGAGGCGCTGGTGATTACCGCGCTGGGCGGCATTTTGGGCGTGGTATTGGCCTATCTGGTTTCGTGGTCCGTGGGATCGCTCACCCTATGGAGCGCTTTTATTGAAGACGCCGGCGAAGGGGACATTCATTTGTATA
Organism: Acidobacteriaceae bacterium; assembly: GCA_003165455.1. Lineage (GTDB taxonomy): Bacteria > Acidobacteriota > Terriglobia > Terriglobales > Acidobacteriaceae > Sulfotelmatobacter. The sequence continues at coordinate 13,300 of PLUJ01000233.1, forward strand.
TCGATTCCGCGACATTGATCTGGTCGACGGTGATTCTGAGCTTCGTCGGAATTGTGAGCGGGATGTTGCCTGCGATCAAGGCAGCGCGATTGAATCCGATCGAGGCGCTCCGGTACGAGTAACGACTGTTTCGCGCCGTTAATAATTAATTGCTTATTCTTAGTAGTGGTAGCGCGCCTGTAGGAAGTCGATTCGATTTGCGGAAACACGATAAACGAGCCGGTGTTCCTGAGTGATGCGGCGCGACCAGCACCCCGCCAGCGCGTATTTTAGCGGCTCCGGCTTTCCGATTCCCGTGAAGGGGTCGCGAAGGACGGACTCGACCAACTCGAAGGTTCGAAGAGCAACTTTTCGATCATTCTCGATCCAGTGGCGTAGATCCTGCCGAAACTCCGGCTGAAATACTGCCTCGCGATCAACGCCGCGTGACAAGTCCTAACTCCCGGCGAAGCTTGTCGAGCGGCTCCGCTTTGCCTTTCCCAGCGGTCGCCCGATACAGAGCCGTCAACAATCGGCGAGAGTTCTTAGGCGAGCGCAACAGATGGGCGGTTTCCATGAGTCCCGCTAATTCGTCTGCGGGAACCATTGCAACTTTCCTTTCCCCCTTGCGGACGATCAAAACAACCTCGTGGTCATTGGCTACACGATCGAGCACGGATGCCAGGCTCTGTCGAAGGTGGGTGTACGAGGTTTCCGTCATAATTGCACTTTCTACCTATTGTACAGGAAGGCTGTACGCGCATTCTAACCACTCTGATACGCGTCGCTCCTACCGGCAGATGCCTGTTCTACAATCGTCGAGTGCCGGAAACTGCCGCAACTCGCCTTGATCGCGTCCTTGCTCAACTCCAGCTCTACGAGCATCCTCTGCTGAACTTCTCGGCGCGGGCGAAGGGCGAGGGGGTCGAACTGATGATCCGGTTCAAAGACGATTCCCTTCCCGTCCACACTTATTACCTCGATTTCCATCCGCGCGATCTTGACCATCCCCAGTTCGAATGGAGCTTCCAGCGGCAGCTTTATGACGGGCTGCACGATTACTTCGTGGAGATGTTTATCCGCACGCCGCAGGACCGGGCCGAGCGCCGTGAGAAAGAATTGTGAGCGCTCTGCGGAGAAAGATCGAAGAGGAAATCCGCGAGTACGGTCCGATTGCGTTCTCGCGATACATGGAGCTTTGCCTCTACGATCCTGCTCTCGGCTATTATTCGCGAAACGCGGAGCAGTTCGGCAAGGCTGGGGATTTCTATACGTCGAGCGACGTGCATGCGGTGTTTGGGCGTTTGCTGGCACGGCAATTTGACGAGATGTGGCGNNCGATTCAGTTGGTCGAACTCGGGCCCGGCCGCGGATTGTTTGCACAAGACGTGCTGGGATGGACTGAGAAACAATTCCCGAATTTCTTTCACGCGTTGCGCTACGTTCTGGTGGAAAGTTCTGAGCCCCTGCGCCAGAGAATCCAAAACACACTAGAGGCCTACTTAGAGTCAGGGAAGGCGCAGTTTGGAGCGCTGGAACTGCTAAGGGAAAACCCACACCACGACGCTATTATTTTTGCCAACGAATTCTTCGACGCGCTTCCCGTCGCGGTTGTGAGCGCGAAAGGTTCTTTGCGAATCGATACCCACGCGGGAAATTTGGTTGAGACGTGGGACAAGCCTTCCCCGGAGGAAATGGAATTTCTAGACCGTTATTCAGTCCATCCTGAGGGCGAAGAGCGCGTCGAGGTGCCACTGATTGCTCAGGAGTTGATGGATCGACTTGCGGCCGGCGTTCATCGCGGATTCATCGTGGCTATCGATTATGGCTACACTCGGGAGGAACAGCTTGCTGGGAGGCATCGTGGAACCCTGAAGGCGCTTCGGCAGCATTCTGTAAGCGCGAACCCGTACGAGGCTCCGGGAGAGCAGGATATTACGGCCGATGTCAACTTTTCGTCGCTCGCAGCGGCCGCCGAAAAACAAGGCATGCAGACTCATAAAATCATGACCCAATCACAATTTCTGCTGGGAATTGGCGAAGCCAATCAATTTGCCGATGCCTTTGCGGAATGTCGCTTGCCGCAAGAGCGAGCAAAAGTAGCGTTGCAACTAAAACACCTGGTCACGCCTGCGGGAATGGGAGAAAGCTTTCATGTGCTGATTGCGAGCAAGGGAGTGGAACAGGAGAGAGTGAAGGCTTTGTCGGGCTTAAATTTCGGACGACGTCCAGTGATGCGTTGAGAACCTTACGCTTTGACCTCGGCCGTTGTCGTTTGTTTTCGTGGATTGGATTCGACAGGTTTTGCCGCGGCAGCCTCGGGATATTCATACACTCCGCGCCCGGACTTCCGACCTAAACGGCCCGCCTTCACGTATTGAACCAGCAACGGAGCGGGGCGGTATTTTTCTCCCAGCGATTTTTGCAGATACTCGAGTATATTCAGCCGCGTATCCAAGCCTACCAGATCGACTAATTCAAACGGCCCCATGGGATGGTTTAGACCAAGCTTGAGCGCTTTGTCGATGTCCGCGGCGGATGCGATCCCTTCCTGCAGCATGTGAAACGCTTCATTGCCGATCATGGCATTGATGCGGCTGGTGATGAACCCGGGCGATTCTTTGATCACCACCACTTCTTTACCCATGCGCTTTCCTACTTCGACCACGCTCGATAATGTATCGTCGTCGGTTTCGAGGGCGCGTACGATTTCCAGCAACTTCATCTTGTGCACAGGATTGAAGAAGTGCATGCCCACGCATTTTTTCGCTCGATAGGTAACGCTGGCAATTTCAGTAACGCTAAGCGAGGAGGTATTCGAAGCCAGGATCGTATGGGGGCGGCAGATCTTGTCGAGGACGGTGAAGATCTCGATCTTCGATTCCATCTCCTCAGGTACGGCCTCGATCACAAGATCGGCCTCGCGCGCGGCTTCGTCCACCGAACTGGCATATTCCAAGCGCTCGAAAGCCGCATCGGCGTCGGGTGAAGAAACTTTTCCCAACTCCACGGCCTTATCGAGATTTGCCCGGATTTCCGTCTCGGCTTTGCGCAGGGCGGCTGGAAGCAGATCTTCAAGGATGGTGCGGTAACCACCAATCGCCGCGGCATGCGCGATGCCTCGGCCCATGATTCCGGCGCCGATCACGGCAATCGTCTTGACTTGGCTCATCTTGGCTGACTCATCTTGACCTAGTTCATCCTCAGCTAGTTCACTACTGCGCCAGCACTTTTTCCTTTTCCAAATCCTTGATTGCGTCGTTGAGCGCGCCACCCGCGGCACGCAGGCTGTCCGCTAAGCGCTTGCGCTCTTCAACGTTCATGGCGGGGATTGAAATGCAAATACGGCGTAACGTGGTGGTAATATCCTCCACGTAGTTCATCGAACGAATCAGTTCACCAGACGCAAGCATGAGAGCTCCTGTTTATTTTCAGCGGCTTTAATTACTTTTAGCCACGCCACTCTTCGTAATCAACACCTAATATAGAGTGACGCAGGCTAATTTTCTATTCTGGACGCGTTGGCAAATTTAGTAAAGGCGCGGCTCGGTCCATTGGGGGAGAGCCAGTGTGGGGTAGCCAGATTACGCGGCCAACAAATCTCTTTGTTCATTCATCATCATTTCATCGCCAAAAACTTATAATTCAGATTGATTCTTTTCATGGGCCTTCCAGTCTCACTGCGAATCTAAGGAAGATATGGCAGACAAGCCTTTAAAGCGTTATATTTTCGCGAGCGACTTCGATCAGACGCTCACCTTTAACGACTCCGGCTACGTGCTGGCCGAGTTGGTCGGTATTCCCACGGATGAATTCGAACGCAAAGCCAAGGGAATGGCGAAGATCAATTTGGTGCAACAGGGAGCGGAGCTCGCCTACCTGTTGCTCCATGATCCGGAGTTCAAGGCGAAAGTTCGCAAGGAACATTTGCACGAGGTCGGAAAGCGCATTCGGTTGAAGGGCGACATCCAACTGCTTTATCAGATTCTCGAAACCGGCGTCGACGGGCATTGCTTTGATTTTTACGTTCTATCCGCCGCCCCGGTGGAAGTGATCCACTCTGCGCTGGAAGGAATTGTGCCGAAAGACCACATCTACGGGACAGAGTTTAGCTATAAACCTTCGGGCGAAATTGACTTCTTGGTTCGGGCCACGGCCGGTTACGGAAAGGTTTTCGTTTTAGACCAGTTGCTGACCCAGAATGTGGTTGGTCCGGATCATGTCATCTACACGGGGGATGGCAGTTCGGATATTCATGTGATGTTGGACGTGAATGCGCGCGACGGGCTGACGATCGCGGTCTCCGAGTCGCCGCATGTATCGCAAATTGCAAAGCGAACTGTTCTGAGCAGTAGTGCTATGGCGGTGATGGCGCCGATTCTCGAGGAAATTGCAGGGTGGGAACGTGCGCGAATCCGGTCGTTCTTTGAAGCGCATGGCATGTTGATTCAGGAGTGGCAGCGCGTGCGAACCGACTGGCTGACGGTGCGTACAGCGGCTGCGGAAACGGCCGAGTCGATTGGGGCAGCTCAATGACTGCAGCGTTAAGTATTTTTGGGCTGGAAGTTTATGCTGCGCGATAAGAATCTAATTCCGTTGTCCCACCAGCATCAGCGGGCACTGGCGCTCTGCGTGCGAATTGACCGGGCGCAACCGATCCCCGAGCACGACCTGGATGCTTGGCAGCGGGAGATAGAGCAACAATATCAGGAGGAAGTCGAAAGTCACTTCGCCGTCGAAGAACGCGCCGTCTTTCCGGCCGCAAGGCCGTTCCCGGAATTGATTCCCTTAGTGGAAGAGCTCCTGTCCGATCATAGGTCGTTGGGCGCAGTCTTCTTTCAGGCACGATCCCGCCATTTGTCCTCCGAGGGCTTATCTGACTTTGCTAAACAACTCTCAGGGCATATTCGAAAAGAAGAACGGCAGTTGTTCGAACGCTTGCAAGAATTGCTGGATTCGGAACAGCTCGCCGTGATCGGTTCCGCCTTGGGAGAGGCTCTGAAAGACAATATCCACGCTTGCAATCTGGCTAACGGCACAACCCAGCTTCGCGGCGCGAAGCCAGCCCTACCTGAGACAGAATCTCGAAAGTAAACTCCTGGTGTTGGCGCCACTTTCGCTTGGGCGCATCCCGATCCGAAACTTACGCCGGGCAAGCTATAGAAGACATTGGTACAACGACGTTTCACAGGCATGGGAAGAGACGTTCTCCACGCTATGAGAAAAGCTATGTAAAGAAGCAGGAAATTATAGAAATATGTTGACCTGCCTTCGATTTCTGGGTAAAGTAGCGTGTTCCACGGACATCCAAGAGTCTCTTGGTCAGTTTTGAGCTACCTCGACCTGTGAGCCCAAATCAGAAAATCTGAGCATCTTGGCGGTCCTGTCACGCATCTATTCTGTGTAGGTAATACGCTTACTCCTGGACAATCTCAGTGTAATCAGCAGTTTGCAACTTTGTTGTGTTTTTGAAACAAGCTGGGGAGTTAAAAGGCGGAGGCGAGATGTTAACTCTCATACGGAAGGGGAAAGACACACATGCGCTCTGATCGTGTGTTTGATGCTTTACAGACGTTACGGAATCGTTATATGCTATGTCAGCTTGCCTCGAAGGCCACGCGGAAGTTCCATCGGCCCAGCACTAGAATCCAGGAAACAATGAACGGTGTGTTGGACCGGATTGCAGGCGCGGAGCGGCAAGATGTATTGTCGGAGCCGGAAAATTTTGCTGAGGCACAAAGGCGGGCTGCATAAAACAGCCCCGCCCTCCTGCCTTGTATTTTCTTCCTTGACTACCCTCCTTTGAAAATCTCCC
>PLUJ01000074.1 GCA_003165455.1 Acidobacteriaceae bacterium
CCTTTTTATAGAACTCATTGACCGTCGGTCAAAATGTGTAATCGCCCCATGATCCCACGTCCGGCAAAGCACATCGCATTTCAGTAAACTTGCATGTTACCAATGCATCTAACGGTTCAAATCCCTCTCCGCCAGTTCTAGAGCATTTACGGGTTTTGAGAACCCTTTTTTACTGCTTTGAAATGGCACCCCTTTTTTGGACAGCGGTCGTTTGGGAGTAGCGGTCTCGACTCGAGGGGTGCCTTGTCGGACGCGCAACTGAGTCGGATTGCTGAATTTAAGTTGACATGGACTTGCGACCGACACTATAGTGCCCTCGTTATGCATGGGTTGGGTACATCATTCCGGCAATGAGGTCCCTCAGTTTTCCTATCCGAGACAGACCATTAACAGAGCACATAGCGATAAATTGTGCGAGGTTCCGATGAGCCGCCAAAGTTTTCTTCGCCTGTTGTTTGTGCTAACCGTTCCCTTTCTAATTGTCCGAGCCGTCAGCGCGCAAGTCTACACGATCACCGACCTTGGAGCGCTTTTGCCAACGGCCGTCAACAGCTTCGGTCAGATTGTGGGTAACAACAGTGGACAGGCATTTACCTGGACCCGCTTCGGAGGCATGAAGGGTTTGGGTCTATTACCGGGCGGCACGGCCAGCTACGCGGCCAGCATAAATGATCTGGGCGTGGTTACCGGCTATGCAGATGGAGCTGGAATCGTTATATCGCCCGATTCCTCGATTCCTAATCAAACATGTACCGATCTGACCCAGCCTTTTCTCTGGGAACCGGGCAAGGGCATGAGTGGGCTGGGTACGGTCGGCGTACCGCCTTACGAGATACTGTTCGCCGACTGGTGCGGGATCCAATTTTACGCCACCGGAGTCAACAATTTGGGCCAAATAGTCGGGTACACCGTCCCTTACAGTGATGAGTATCAATGGGCTTTCTTTTGGACAAAGTCCGAGGGCTGGACGGCCGCTTCACCCTTATTCGGCAGTAGCTTCCCTCCTACAATGGGCAACGGGATAAGAGATACCGGAGAGGTAGTTGGCCAAACCGGGGAGCTTATTGGCGGGGCGACAGAGTGGAAAGATGGTGTTGAATCCGATCTCAGCGGCCTGGGCTCGGGGGACAGCAGTTCGGCAAACGCGGTGAACGAACTTGGCCAGGCGGCCGGTTGGTCCACCACGCTGCCACTGGATAGCGGTTGCCAGCAGAATTTAGTGAATTGCCCGATGCATGCCGTGATGTGGACGCGAGCGGGGGTGATCAGCGACCTGGGAACTCTGCCGGGCGACACTCTGAGCGCGGCGACAGGCATAAACTTTTTTGGGCAAATCATTGGAGATTCCGGAAATACACTTGAGGAAAACGGATGGGGAGGCAATGGAGGATCGGGATTTAACGGCGAAGGAGGTTCGGTCGAAGTGGTGGGCCGACCTTTTATCTGGCGCGAGCCTGGTGGAATGCAGGACCTCAACACGCTGATCCGCAGCGGTTCGGGGTGGGTGCTAAACTCCGCGACCGGCATTAACTTTTGGGGACAGATTATAGGGACTGGCACTCTCAATGGAGAGAGTCACGGCTTTTTGCTAACGCCTTGATAGCGGAAGCGCTAAGTGCGGGCGGTCATAAAAAGTAAATTTGAGGTGTCGGCTCTCACGTTCTATAGCCGTTCGATCTGAAAAATGCCGATTAGAAAAACCGCGTCTACGCTGCCCGCGAACCTTCAATCACCGACGCCGCCGTCTTCTTCGCCTCGATCGGCGACGCACAGTTCGGATAGTTTGGGCAGATCAGATACATCGTCAGGTTGGAATATCTTGTGACCAGCTGTGTACTGCATCGGGGACAGCATGGTGTGTTGCTCATGCATTCATATTGAAGTCAAACCTCAGAAATCTCAATCAGTGAATCCCTGTAGTGGTAGACGTCGGGACTGGCAATACTGAAGTATCCAACCTCATCCAGAGAGACTTCAGCGCGCTGCGGACGACCGCCGTTTTGCCGATTTCACGCTTTTCTTCTTCGGCGCCAGCGCAACCGGGGCCCGCTTACGCCGAGATTTCTTCGCTCTCCCCGCTGCTGCCGATCGTCCAGCCCTCCCCTTCGCCTTAGCTGTCAACCCACCAGACCGCGAGACAGAATCCTTCCCCAACTCTGCGGAGCCCTTCACCCTTAAGCTCTGAGTGGCAACCGCGATCTTCCCAGCCGCGCGTCCGACTCCACGAGCCAGCACATTGAGCAACGGTTCTTTTTTCACGCGTCGTTTCATTGGCTCCTCATGTTTTCTTTTCGTGATGGTTTCGTTTTCGTCGGCAACGGCCGCGTCTTTATAGACGGCCCATCACCGCCAGCACAACCACAATGAGCAGCACCAAGCCCAACCCACCGCTCGGGTAATAACCCCAACCCGTGCTATAAGGCCACGTCGGAAGCGCTCCCAACAACAGCAAAACCAGCACAATCAGTAATATTGTTCTCACAGGTTTTCTCCTTATGGTGTTCGGCATTGTGTTCGGCCAGCCCGCTCTCCAGCAATAGTCGGCCAGCCTCAATTTCTTCCCTGGCTTCCACTCCTTGTCATTCCGACGCCCNNCTGTTGCGTCTGTTGCTGGTGCCGTTGCTCTACTTGTTGCTTTTTCCCCTCATTATTTTGCTTCGCAACTTTCTGATCTTCTTTATCCTGCTGCTTCTCGAGCTTCATGCGATCTTTTCCCTGTTGCGCGAATTGCTTGTCCTGCTCCTTCTGGTATTGTCTGTCCTTCTTTGCGTTGCCCGTATTCGGTGCAGGCGGACGTTCCGCCGGAGGCAGGTCGCGAACATGGCTGGCCGATGTGCTGGACGATGTGCTGGACGACGTCGCTCCCGACCGCGTCTCATTGCCGCCGCCGCGATTGGCTGGCGCCGTATAGTGTCCCCCGGCCTCGCTGGCCCTCACTACTCCAGCGCCCGTANNTCGTGGCCGCAACTGGCGGCTTGCCCTGGTTGGCCGAAGCGCGCTGTTGCGGATCGGATCTCGCTTGCTGCATGTGCTGCGTTTGCGCCGCTACCGGTCCCACATGCCGATCACGGCTCGCGGCCTCTTCCTGCGAAGTGGGCCGTGCCGTGATTCCCCCATTGCCGCCGTTGTAGCTGACCCGGCTGACATTCGTATTCGTAAACCTTGTGTCGTAGACGTTATGAATGTCGGTTACATTCACGTTGAGCACGGCGCGATTGTAGAAAAATCTTCCATTTTCCCAGCGTCCGCCCTCAAAGCCCACTCCGAAGTATCCGAACCCGTAATTGATGCCGCCATAAAAACCAATCTGCGGTCCCCAGTATCCGTCGTAGAAGATGAAGCTATCGCCGCCCCATCCCCAATATCCCGGCGTCCAGAGAAAACCCACTTCGGGGCCCATCACCCAGGTTCCGGGAACCCAGTAATAATCGTTGAAGTCGTCTCCCCATGCCCAGTAACCAGGCGTCCAAAGGTATCCATCTCCCGGACAAACTGGCTGCTCGTAAACGGGGACAGGCGGTGGCGCAACCGTAATCACCACGCCGATTCGCGCGAACGCCGCGGCGGAAACACACAGCATGAAAAAAGTAATCAACAAGGTCCGAACGGGACGACTCACCATTTGTTTCCTCCACTCACTATCCGTCGCTCTCTCGATGTTCCTTTACTGCATTGCAGCGAGTCGCGCGGATCTGAGCTCGTGTGCATGCCTCTTCTACAGTTACTTCCGGACGCATGGTTACATCCTCGTCATGGTATCCACTATCAGGTGAATGCTGTAAGGAGCGCCAATTTGTAAAGTATTGAATTCAGCGCTAAGAAGCCGGCCGCGTGAGTACTGAGCAGTAGCGGCCAAAAAAAACGGAGCGCAATTTGCGCCCCGTCTTAATTCGTTGATAGGTGTTGTCCAGCTATGGATGTCTTCACCGTCCGCCAGCGTGACCGCCTCCGCCTCCACCACCGTGGAAGCCGCCACCCTCGCCGCCGTGGACTCCACCACCACCGAAACCACCGCGCGAAGCCATCATTGCTCCCGAGTGGAAAGCTCCGCGTTCCGCTCCTGCGCCTGTATAGACCCCGAGAGCGTAATGGCTGCTGCTTGCGTAGTGCTGACCAGCGCCCCAGGCACGAACGTTGGCTGCGTTAAACGTGTGATCGAAGTTGCCGGCATAAAACGGAGCCCGGTAAGCCAGCCCCGGCGAGTAGAATCCCCAACCGAATGGACTGTAGAAGATGCCTCCGACCGGCATAAACGTATAGGCTGAGAACCACGGATCCCAGTACCATCCACCCCAGCCGCCAAATCCAGCGCCCCACAGGCCAGCGCCATAGAAGCCGCCGCCCCAGTACGGACCCCAACCGCCTCCGTAGTAACCATTCGCGTACACGGTGCGTGCCGCATTGACGTTGGCTTCTGCTTCATAATCCGAGCGCAAGCTGCTCCAGCGATAAAGGTCGTCGCCGTTTTCGGCTTTCTTGTTGAACTTCTCACTCTTATCCGGAGCGCCAGCAGCCACAGCCAGTTCATGATCGGCCTTCAGCTTAATCTGCCGGTCTCCCATGTGAACCATCGCTTCGCCATCGAATACGCGCATCTGGTTCTGCTGCAAATCGAAGTCGTAAAGACCGGGTTTCAGAATCTGCGCCGTCGAATTACCTTCGTCAACCCGAAGATCGTTCTGCGGATAGATCTGATCCACTTCGAGAATGGCATGACCTTTCACCAGCCTCACTTCGGTATCTTCAAGACCTGCAGCCACCATGCTCACTGACGAATGATCGCCCACGCGCAGAAACACGCCAGGAGTCAGCAGCAATTCCACTTTCCCTGTCTCGGTATTCAGGGATTGCCCAACCTGAAGCGTAGTCTTGCCCACTGAATCTTTGTCGATGGTCTGGTCCGCCACCACAGCCTGCCCTTCAACGTAATTCACCGTACCCGGCACAGCCGAATTTGAGCTCGTATTGTTGTTACTATTGCTGGCCCACGCCGGCATCGCCAACAGCGCTGCCACAAATAAACTTGCCACCCCTTGCATCTTTAAGGCCTTCATGAATCCATCCTCCTCACCAATTCCCCGTTGCTTGTACTACCTGTTCACAAGTCATTAGATGTCGCGAGTTACTCTCACGATGCCTACGTAGACTATTGAACACAAAAGGGTTAGGAGTGGTTGAAATGAGCCAGTTTGGTTGAAATTAACCAGTGAGTTAAATGTCAGATCGGCCTAACTTAAATCCAGCTGTCCACATCGGGGAGCGTTTTTCCAGCGCCGCCTGATTCGGGTATCGCACTCCACGCAGCCACAGAGAAAAAAAAATGATCCAGATGATCAGCAGGGCAATACTGGGCCAGCCTGCCTCCGCCCCAAAGGGCCCGCCCGTTAGCCACGTAGGGCCATGGAGTCTCGTGACGAGCAGGTGCCCCTGACTGGGAAACCCGCTGTCAGGTATCCCGTAAAAGAAAATCTCGCCCCAGTTCCAAGCTGAATGAATACCGAGCGCCATCCAAAGATCACCGGTCCTGCGAATCACCACGCACGTGGCCATGCAATAGAGGAATGCAGCCACTGGCCCAAGTCCGTGCCCGCCCGGGTTCAAGTAATGCATCCCGCCCATCAGCAGTGAAGTAAGAATGGCCGCCGGCCAGAAACCGAGGCCAGTCGTAAGCGTGAACAGCAAATAACCCCGGTAAGTAAAGTCCTCGAGCAGCGCCCCGACAAAGCCGGCGAAAGCCCAGAGAATCCCGAACTTCAGAATCTCGGCGCCATGCAATCCTAGCGCGTCAAAAGAAAAGCCACCGGCAAGGTGTATGACCAACAACAGAATACTGAGCGACGCGAAACTGATTGCCGCTCCTTGCCAGAACTGCCGGCAAAACGCGCGTCGCCACGGTAAACCGTAATCGGCGAAGCTGCGGCCCTCAATCTTCGCCATGATGCCGGTCGCCGCAAATATAGCGCAGGCGAAAATCCCCATGACCATGCCGATGTCCCAGGGAGTGCCCGTCGCCGCATGAAGTTTTGCGTTAAGAGAGTCGACGATTTTTCCCGCGCCGTAACCCAGGGGCAGAACAAAAGCCAGGAAGATTATGAGGCGCCAACCGGCTCGCAATTGGTGCTCCCCCATGAAGACAGCTCGCATTTTGCTCATTTCTGAGTTCTCCTTCCCCAAGCCAGGCGCACCAAGTATAGAGCCGCAAAACCGTCACCGGGCGGGATATTCTGGGCGGCACTGTAACCCTTTGCGTTGACAATTCCCTGCCCTCACAGGCAAACTACCGCATCGGCCGCATGCGGTATGCGGCGAAGCCCTACGGGCAAAATCTGAAGACAGGTGCGGATCAAAGTCGTTCGATCATCTTCGACTATCATGGAGCAACAAGTCTCCTATACGCTCGATTCCACCCTTGAAACGGTGGACCATGCGGAAGAAAGCGCAACCCGCATTGCCACCGAGTTGGGCTTTGCAGACGAAGAAGTGATGCAGATCTCCATGGCGGTTCGCGAGGGCGCAGTGAATGCCGTTTTGCACGGCAACAAATACGCACCCGACAAGAAAGTTATTTTGGCTTTTGAGCGGACGCCGGAAGATCTCGTCATTACCATTCGCGATCAGGGCCCGGGAATCGATTTAAGCGGCATTCCCAATCCGTTGGCTCCGGAAAATCTGCTGAAGACTTCAGGCCGTGGAATTTTCTTGATGCGTTCTTTCATGGATGCGGTGGAAATCCGCCCATCCCAGACAGGTACGGAAGTGAAATTGATCAAGCACGTTCGCGGTTCATCCGCGGGCCACAAGGAGCGTTCTCAGTGAGCATGAAACTTAGCACTCGGCAGGTGGATGGCGTTACCATCGTGGATTGCAGCGGCCGTATCACCCTGGGCGAAGGTAGCGTGACGTTGCGCGACACCGTCCGCGACCTGCTCGCCAAGGGAAACAAGAAAATTATTCTCAACCTCGGCGACGTCAACTACATCGACAGCTCCGGCATCG
>PLUJ01000212.1:0-9734 GCA_003165455.1 Acidobacteriaceae bacterium
CACCAGATCCGCCCGCGCAAACGCCGCCGGCATGTCTTCGATAAACTTGGAAACCTCCGCCGGCTCGCCCAACCCGCTATACGCTGCCAGCGCGTCATTATAGTCACGCTCGCCCGTCTGATGAACGATGTGAATTCCCGGGGCCTGCCGCTTCAGCTCAGGCAAGCACTGGATCATCGCTTCGTTGATCGCATGCGCCCCCTGGCTACCGCCAAACACCAGCAAAGTGGGTATTCCAGCGCGCTTCGCCGGAATATCGAAAAAGGCATGCCGAACCGGAACCCCGGTCACCTCAGCACGCCGAAAGTATTCGGCGGTCTCTTCAAAGTGCACCGCTGCCCCTGAAACAAACCGCGCCACCATCCGATTCGCGAATCCCGGCACCACATTCGGCTCAAAGGCCAGCGTTGGAATGTGCTTCATCACCGCTGCCAGCATGGCCGGCCCGGAGGCGTATCCGCCCACACCGATGACCACGTCTGGCGCAAACTCATTCAGCATACGGCTCGCATCCCACACCGCACGCGGCAAATCAAGCGCCGTCTTCGCGCGGACCATCAAACTCACATTCTTCAGCGCTCCCACTCGCACCAGTTGCAGCGGATATCCCGCCGCGGGAACCAGACGGTTTTCGATTCCGCGCGCCGTGCCGATAAACAGCACATCAGCGGCATAGTTTTTCTTGAGTTCGTTGGCAATCGCCAGCGCCGGAATCACGTGTCCGCCCGTCCCGCCGCCTGCCAGAATGGCCCGCATGTGGTGACTATAAATGATTGAGCGATTGAGTCATTGAGTGATTGNNCAATCACTCAATGACTCAATCGTTCAATTCTTTTCACTCCGCTTGCTTCGTGACATTCAGCAGCACTCCGACGCAGGCAAGCGTTACAAACAACGACGATCCCCCATACGACACCAGGGGCAGCGGAATCCCCTTGGTCGGCACCAGGCCCAACACTACGCTCATGTTGATGAATGCCTGCAGCACCACCATGCTGGTAATCCCTACCGCAAGGTATCTTCCGAAAACGTCTTCCGTGCGCCACGAAGCCCGCATTCCGCGCCACAAAAAAATCGCGAACAGCATCACCACAAACATTGCTCCCACCAGCCCCAATTCCTCGGCCGTTACGGCAAAAATAAAATCCGTGTGCGGCTCCGGAAGATAAAACAATTTCTGCTTCCCTTCCATTAAACCTGTTCCCGTAATCCCGCCCGTAGCAACGGCGATGAGCGATTGAATCAGGTGGAAGCCGGCCTTCTGCCGCTCCGCATAAGGATTCATGAATGCCAGAATGCGGTCTCGCCGAAACGCGACATGGAAAATCAGGAAATAAAGCGGGAGCAGCGACGCCCCAAGCGCATAACCAAAATATCGCAACCTCATGCCCGCCACGTAGAGTATGCAGGCCGCAATTCCGGCGCAAGCAAGTCCCGTACCCAAGTCTGGCTGCAATACGATCAGCCCGAGCAAAACCATCACCGGAGCGGCGGCCGGCAAGAGCGTGTTGCGCCAGTCGTCCATGGTTTTGGTGCGGCCTTCCAGAAAGTAGGCGAGAAACAAGATCAACACCGGTTTGGCCAGTTCAGACGGCTGAAAAGAAAGTCCGCCCAGCTTGAACCAGCGATGCGTGTTATGGGACCGGTCGAGGAAGAATACGGAGATCAGTAGCAGCGTTGTGATGCCCAGTAGCGAAAATACAATCGCCGGAGTCTTATAGCGGCGGTAGTCCACGCGCATGGCGGCCAGCATCGCGATGATTCCTGCCGAGGCCCAGATCAATTGCTTCGACAAGAATGCGTAGGGCGACCCAAACCGCTCCCGCGCCATCACCGCAGAGGCCGAAAACACCATCACCAGCCCGACAAATACCAGCAGCATGGTAACGGCAAACAACCAGCGATCTACGCTTACCCGCTTCGCCATGGGAATTTCATTTCACCACGGAGAGGCGGAGACGCGGAAAGGAATTGCTGAATGTTGATTTTTGCTTGTTGATTGTCTTGGTACGCGGGGAGAGTTCTAATGCTGGAGTGCCAATTTGATGTCGCGTCGACCGTGGACAACGTGGAGGATTCGTATGTTATTTCCCTCCACACGATAAATTACGACGTAGCTGCCAGCATTCATACTCCGCAGGCCTTTGCGGATGTCGTCACGGCGGCGGCCAAGGTTTGGATGTTTTGATAGCTGAAGAAACGTGTCAGTGATTGTTTCGACGACACGATCGGCAATTTCGAGGCTGCTACTCTCCACGGCGATATAGAGCCAGATATCGTCTAACTCCGCTTTGACTTGTAGATTAAGCCGAACCGCCATCAGCGGCGGGCCGCTCGTTCGGCCTCAAGCCGTGTGCGACCGCGATTTTTCACACCGTCGGCGAGTTCACGCATGGACTGCTCAGTAACCTCGATACCCTCGCCGCGATCCAGAGAAGCTTCTGCCGCATCCACTGCGGCTAAAATCTCCGCTCGGGTGCGTTCACGCTCTTCCCACAACAACAGAGCCTCCGCCACCGCGTCAGCTTCGCTCTGAAACCGCCCGGCAGCGATGCCCTGGCGGACAAACGCTTCCTGATCGGGAGTGAGATGCACATCCATGGGATCAAGCGTAGGAGGCTACGCTTGCTGGTGTCAAGCACCCCGCCTCAGAGCGATGCTCGTCTTTCATACGCCTCCTTAATGAGCCGCCTAAGGACTGGTGCCTGGGACACTACGTCCTCTGCCGTCAGACGGAATCGATAAAACCCCCAGCGCTTGTTGTATTCCAAAGTGTCCAGACCAGCCTTCTCTATCAGTTTGTCGAGTTCTTCAGATTTAGGGGCTTAGGTTCGAACGTGAGGAAGCTCTTCTTGGGTCTGAACGTAACAAAGTTGTAGGGCTGACCATCCTTCGAGAGGCCTATATAAAATTTGTTGTATTTCAGTTCAAGGTTCGGGTCGAGGCTCTTAATATCGTTCATCATCTGATCCGCCAGTGCAACCGTCGCCCTCGATCCCCGTTTCTCCCAGTAGCTGCGATCCGTCGGCGCTGATTCCGCGTCCTCGTCCTCATCGATGTATCCTCTGTCGAGTTCATCCAGCACTTTCGTAAATACCAGGGTCACGCTGTCGCCCATTCTTAGGGCCTGCATCTGAATGGCGATTAGCGGGATCGTCCCGTTGAACAGAGAAATAACGTTGAGAAACCGGCTGGTGATATCTTCCGCGATGAGCACGGCGCAATGGTCGTACTGCGGATAGCGCTTCCGTTCAATGTCCCAGTACTCGATGGTGCGGATAATATGTGCTTCATCTGTTTCGCCCAACTGGAGTTCGACCTCGTATCTCCGCTTGGTTTCGAGGTCTTGCAACAGCAGATCGAGCCGACCGGCACGCGGCTGTATGCGTTCACGATCCCGCATTACCAAATCTCCGAGATTGAGAATGGTAAGGATCGTTCGCGATGAGATCTTGCACCCACTTTTCTGTGAACTCTGAGTGGCCTTTTAAGAAAGAATCTCTCATGTGGCGTGTATTTCTTGTTCATCGTCCAGCCCCTTCACCCTCTCCTGCCAACCCCCGCACAATCTCCTTGAATACCTGCCCGCGATGCTCATAGCTCCTGAACTGATCAAAACTGGCACACGCAGGAGCCAACAACACAACATCGCCCGGCTCCGCAACCGCATTCGCCCTCCGCAAAGCATTCTCCAGCGTCTCCGCGTGTACTACTTCGACGCGTCTAATCTGCGACTCAATCTTCCCAGCGGCAGCGCCAATCGTATACACGCACTTCACCCGCTCTCGCAGCAAGGCATTCAGCACCGAGTAGTCGCTGCCTTTGTCCTTGCCTCCAAGAATCAAATGGATATTAGACGGAAACGACTCCAGCGCCTTGATCGTCGCATCCACGTTGGTGGCTTTCGAATCGTTGTAATAATCCACCCCGCGAACCGTCGCCACATACTCCAGCCGGTGCTCGACCGCCATGAAGTCGCGCACCGCCTGCCGAATCTTCTCCGGGGCGCATCCCATCAGCGATCCCACACACACCGCCGCCAGCACGTTCTCCACGTTGTGCGCACCCTTCAGCGGAATTTCAGACGCCAACATGACCTCGTACTGCTGCTTCGCATCCCGAAAAACAATATTTCCGCCGCGCACCCACGCCCCTTGCTGAACTACTTTCTGTCGGCTGAACCAGAAGACCTTCGCCCGCGTCCTCGCCGCCATCGCCGCGCAGGCCGGATCGTCGGCATTCAAAACTGCGAAATCTTCTCCACTTTGATTCTCAAAAATGCGCGCCTTCGCATCCACGTACGCTTCCACCGTACGATGCCGGTCCAGATGATCGGGTGTCACATTCAGCACCACCGCAACCTTCGGGCAAAACGTGTCGATGGTCTCGAGTTGAAAGCTTGAAACCTCCAGAACAATCACGCTATCTGGCGTTGCGCGTTCTACGAAGGAAATCGCTGGCGTGCCTATATTCCCCCCCACCAGCGCAGAAAATCCACCAGCCGTCAAAATCTCGCCCGTCAAAGACGTGGTCGTGGTCTTGCCATTCGACCCCGTGATCGCGACGATCCGCCCCCGCAAAAAACGCGCCGCCAGTTCAATCTCACCAATCACCAACCCGCCCAAGGCCCTCGCTTGCACCAACAGCGGCGCATCCACCGGAACTCCCGGACTTACTACAATCAGATCCTGCTCGCGAAACGTACGCTCTCCGTGGCCGCCGGTCTCGACCGCAATCCCTTGATCGAGCAGGGACGGAATCTGATCGCTCAGATCTTCCGTGCTTTTGGCATCGGACACGGTCACGCGCGCGCCGCGCGACTTCAGAAATAACGCCGACGCTACCCCGGATTTGCCGAGGCCCACGACCAATACGCGTTTGTCTTTGAGATTCATTCAGATCGATTATGATTGTTGATTGATGATTTGATGATTGAAAATCTTGAAACTCCCGATGACAGGTTCTTAATCGACAATCATCAATCAAAAATCATCAATTTACCGCAGCTTCAACGTCGTCAGCGCGAACAGCGCGAACACCAACGATGCAATCCAAAATCGCACAATAATTTTAGATTCTGACCATCCCATCAGCTCGAAATGATGATGCAGAGGCGCCATCTTGAAGATTCTCTTCTTACGTAGTTTGTAAGAACCCACCTGCAAAATCACGGACACCGCCTCAATCACAAACACCCCGCCGATAAACGGAAGGAGCAACTCCTGCTTGATCATCACCGCGACGGTGCCAATCGCGCCTCCCAGGGCAAGCGACCCCACATCTCCCATAAACACTTCCGCCGGATGGGCGTTATACCATAGAAATCCGATCGACGAACCCACCATCGCGCCGCAAAATATCGTTAACTCGCCCACCTGCGGCATCTTCGGAATTTCCAGGTAAGTTGCGAAAGTCGCGTGACCGCTCACATATGTAAGCACAGTCAACGCCCCTGCTGCGATCACGGTGCAGCCAATCGCCAGCCCATCCAACCCATCGGTAAGATTCACTGCGTTGCTCGCTCCCACAATCACGAACGCTACAAACCCAATAAAAGGCAAAAACGCAAGCGGCCAAAGATGCGGAAAACGTTCCAGGCTTTGCACCACCAAGTCGGGGTTAAATTGCTTGATGAAAGGCACGATCAGCTTGGTCGAATACATCCCGTAATTCTGCATCGCAATCAGCATCACTGCGATCACAATGCTGGTGGCGATTTGAAGCCCCAACTTCGCCCTTCCCGTAAGTCCCAGGTTCCGCTTATGCGCCACTTTGATGTAATCGTCGGTAAAGCCAATGGCCGCAAATGCGCAGGTGGCAAACACCGCGATCCATACGAAGCGATTGCTCAAGTCCGCCCACAACAAAGTCGGCACCACCACGGCAATTGCAATCAGCAACCCGCCCATCGTCGGCGTACCAGCTTTTTTTTGATGGGCCTTAGGACCTTCTTCTCGAATGTATTGTCCAATCTGAAATTCGCGCAGCCGACTGATCACCAGCGGACCCACGATCAGCGCCGTAAACAGTGCGGTAAGACTTGCAAACGCAGTGCGGAAGGTCAAATAGCGGAAGATGCGGAACGGGGGGAAATAATGTTGCAGCTTCACGAATAACAGCCAGTAGAGCAATCAGCCTCCGTCGCGCGTGTTTTAATTGTTTCCGTTGCGCCGCGCCATCCACACATCGAGCGCTTTTTCCAGCTTCACTCCGCGCGAAGCCTTCAACAAAATCACGTCGCCATCCCTCACTTCGCGCGCCAGCCATTCGCCCGCTTCGTCCGACGAAGCTACAAATTCCGCGCGAATTCCACGATGCGTTGCCGCCTCCACCATCGTCTGCGCCAAGCCCCGCACTCCCAGCAGAACATCTACATTGTTTTCCGCGATGTGCTGCCCCGCTTCCCGGTGCATCTCTTCGCCGGCCGGCCCCAGTTCCAGCATCTCGCCCGCCAGCACAACGCGCCGCTTTGCCGGCATCCCCGCGAGCGCATCGACCATGGCTTTCAAAGCCTTCGGATTCGAATTGTAGCAATCGTTGATCACCGTGATGTTGCCCACTTGAAGAACCTGTCCGCGTTTCTCCGCCGGAGCCATCGTCGCCAGCGCGCCAACCGCTTCCACCAGCTTCATCCCACGTTCTACGCCGACCGATACAGCGGCCAGAGCATTCAAAACATTGTGTTGGCCAACCAGCGGAAGTGTTGCGTGTTGCCGTTCGGTCCCGATGACAACATCGAATTCAATCCCCTCAATTCCCTTTGCCTCCATATTCTCCGCTCTAACGTTGGCCATTTCGTGTGTGCCATAAGACACAACTTTGCCTTTAAATCCGCGTCCAAACCGCGAAACATATTCATCATCCGCATTTACTATCGCAGTCCCGTTCGCGGGCAGTGACTCGATCAATTCGTACTTCGCACGCGCAATGTCCGCTAGTGAATCAAAAAACTCCAGGTGCACCGCCGCCACATTCGTCACCACGCCGACTTCAGGCTGCGCGATTTTTGCCAGCGCTCGAATCTCTCCCGCATGCGACATCCCGATTTCGATCACTGCCAGGTCATGCTCCGGCTCCACCTTCAGCAGCATCAGCGGCAAGCCAAAATGATTATTAAAGTTCCCCTCCGACTTCAGCACTCGAAACCGCGTGGCCAGCACGTGCGCAATCGCTTCTTTGGTGGTCGTCTTCCCCGCCGATCCTGTGACCGCAATCAGCGGCTTGCCCCAAAGTCTGCGCACAGCGGTAGCTAAGTTCTGGAGCGCAACCAGCGTATCCTCCACAACCAACAACCGTTCCTTGACTGGATAACGCCCTAACTGATCCCTGGCAACCACCGCAGCGGACGCACCTTGGGCCAGTGCCTGCTCCACATAATCATGTCCATTCAGACGCTCGCCCTTCACGGCAAAGAAAAGCTGCCCCGTTTCGACCGTTCGAGAGTCGATCGAATAACCGTGCACCGTTACTTCCCGATCAAAGTCGCCTGCAGCTGAAATGAATTCTGCTGTCTTCCCTAACGTTAGTCTCACGCCTTCACTCCTGCCGGGGTCGCACACTCAAATCCTGCTGCTAGCAGGGCCTCTCGAGCCACTTTCATATCATCAAACGGAGCCGCGCCCTCTCTCGTAACCTGCACCTTTTCATGCCCCTTCCCTGCAAGAAGCACAATGTCGCCGGGGCGGGCCTCGCCAATCGCCAGCCCGATCGCTTTTCGCCGGTCAACTTCTATGCTGTATTTCACGCCGCTCTTTTGCAATCCGACTACTGCATCGTTAACGATTGCAACTGGATCTTCGCTCCGCGGATTGTCTGAGGTCAGCACCACAAAATCGCTTCCCCGCCCCGCAGCCTCGCCCATCAGCGGACGCTTATTCCTGTCCCGATCTCCGCCGCACCCAAACACCGTCAACACTCTTCCCTTCCCGCCCGCCACCAACTCCCGCGCCAACGCCGTCAAATTCCGCAGCGCATCGTCTGTGTGCGCATAATCCACCACAACGGTGAAGGACTGCCCGCACTCCACGCGTTCAAACCTCCCCGGTACCGATGCCAGCTTGCCGATCCCGTCAGCAATCTGTTCGCTGGTGCATCCCCGCTCATAACACGCGCCTGCCGCCGCCAGAATGTTGTACACATTCACCCGGCCAATCAGCGCCGAGAATACCGCGATCGTTCCCTGCGGCATCGCCAGATCGAACCTTGTGCCTCTTGTCGTGATTTCCACCTTTTCAGCATGCAAGTCGCCGCGCTCCCAGCCATAGGTCAAGACTTCCGTGCTATGCTTCCGGCTGAACTCCGCGACCTTCGCTCCATAGTCATCATCCGTATTCGTCACCACCGCCCGCGGCGCGTCCGTTCCGCAACCCTCAAACATCACATGCTTCGCAGCGAAGTACTCCTCCATCGTCTCGTGATAATCCAGGTGATCTCTCGTCAGGTTTGTAAATACGGCAACATCGAACGGCACGCCATACACACGCTCCTGAGACAGCGCGTGCGACGAAACTTCCATCACCGCATCCGTCGCTCCATGCGCCAGCGCCTCACCCAGAATGCGATTCAACTCCAGCGCTTCCGGAGTGGTGTGCGGCGCGGGCAAAACCTTCCCTGCCACGTGATATTCGATGGTCCCAATCAGGGCGCTCTTGCGTCCGGCCGCCGTGAGAATCGATTCGATCAGAAACGCCGTCGTACTCTTCCCATTCGTCCCAGTGATTCCGGTAATCGCAATGCGCTCTGCCGGTTTCTTATAGAAGTTGGCGCTGACCCTCGCCAGCGCCCGGCGTCCGCGCGGTACTAGAGCCCATCCCACCTCCGGCCGCTGCTTCTGTGCCGCCGAGTCTGTCACCACCGCGACTGCTCCGGCTTGAATCGCCTGATCGATAAAACGGTTCCCATCGCTGGTTTCGCCGCGTATTGCCACAAATACACACCCCGGCTTGACCCGCCGCGAGTCGTATTCCACACCGCTCACGACAGGGTCTCCGCTCTGCGCGAGAACTTCCGCTCCATCCAGCAGTTGTTGGAAGGTCATTGCTGAGAATTATGGCACGGATCATCAAAGCAATTGTTGATGGATGATTCCTGCCTGTTGATTAGTTTTCTTGGGCTCGACTGAACCAGCGCCCCACAATCATCAATCAACCATCAAAAATCATTAATTCCCTTGCAGGTTACCAACGGCATGTTTCCTGCCCTGTTGCTCAAACGCTACCTTATTCCTATGTCGACCCAAGCCAGCCATGCCAAGTTCCTATGCGCGCAGTGCGAAATGATGGAGGGCAGCTGCCAGTGCGATAAGTTTTGCTGCCTCTGCCAAACAACCGACAACGTCCGCGTCTGCGAGGATGGCCTCATGTACTGTGAAGCTTGCCGCTCGGCCTGCGATTACAAAACTTCCAACTGACGGCAATACCCCACCAACGCGCGGTCTCTAAGTTCGGACGGTTCAGGAGACCAGAGCGCCGTGCCCAAGAAATCCACCCCTGACAAATCGACACTCGACAAGTCAAAATCTCGCGACGTAACCCTGGAAAGGGATCCGGAACTCGAAACCGACAATCAGGCTCAATTGGATGAACTCGGCGACGATCCCGCTCAGGTAGGACCTCGCAGCGCCGGTCAGTCCGGCAGTTCGCAGCGTCTTTTAGAAATAGCAGGCTCCGACGTAGAGAGTGTCGAAGAATTGTCGGACACCGATCAGGCCTTCGAGAGCGCGGCGGTCGAGGGTG
>PLUJ01000212.1:9763-10029 GCA_003165455.1 Acidobacteriaceae bacterium
CAAACACCCGCCGCATCGCGTCCGAAATCTCTCCCACCGTCGCGCACGCTTCCACTGCGGCCACTATCGCGGGCATAACATTGGCGCCCGATCGCGCTGCTGCTTCCACCTGATTTAACGCATCTTTCCACGGCCCCGGATCACGCTTTCCACGCAGCGCACGCACCCTTTCAATCTGTTTCGGTTCCAGCGCCGGATCGATCTTCTGAATCGGAATTGGCTTTTCTTCCTCAACTTCAAACCGGTTCACGCCCACCACAATCGCC
>PLUJ01000152.1 GCA_003165455.1 Acidobacteriaceae bacterium
AGCGCAGGATTTCTTCGATGTGTTTGAACTCCAGCGGAACCCGGGCATGTTCTCCGACTGCCTTCAATACACGCCTCTGCACGGCACGAGGTTCCGTGAGCAACCAGGGGCGGCTGATGGACGCATTCAGCACAGCCGGCCCGTCCTCTTCGAGCCGTGCCACCAACTCCGGGTCAGTTTTAGTACTTGAAGGTTTGACTGGAGACGTCGCTATCTGAACCAGTGATTGAGAGCCGCCGAATTCCGGGAGCCCACGCGCCCATTCCGGCTCCGACCACTGCACCACCGTACCCAGCCAGCCGGAAACTTCATTGTCCCAATAGTCTTCTTCGTCGCGGGCGATCTCGGCCAACTCCGCAAAGCTGTCGACCACCGACGGATTAAACTCCCGCTTGAGCAGCGGCAGCACCAACTTCCTTACGCGGTTGCGAGTAAATTTATAATTCGCATTCGTGGCGTCTTCCCGCCAAGGCTGTTTGATGTCGCCGAGATACTTCTCCAGCTCCTGACGGCGGACTCCGAGCAGCGGACGAGTAATTTCACCACAGCCGTCGTCATCCTCATCTTCGTNNTTGAAAGGGCGCGGCTTCAGCCGCGCCGTCAGGCCCCGCCAAAAAGAAATCGGGCTTTAGCCCCTGAGGAGCGCCGGATACGCGCTCCCCGCCCATCAGCCGCTGAAATAATCCATACCGCAACTCCCGCGCCGCCGCCTCCAGCCCGCAATGCTCCTGCGCCGCATATCCTGCCACATCTCCAGTCTCGGCAAAGAACTCCAATCCGAACCCGCCAGCCAGCTCTGCGACAAATTGCTGATCGGCTTCCGAATCCGCCCCGCGAAGCTGATGATTGAAGTGAACCACCGATACAAAAATGCCAATCTCTGCTCGTAATTCCAGCAACAACCGCAACAGCGCAACAGAATCAACGCCACCGGACACGGCCACGCCCACACGGTCGCCGGGGCGTAACAATTCTTCTCGCCGGATGTAGCGGAGCACGTTCTGCGTTAACGAGTACACGGGAACATGGTACAACCCAACGGGCCACAAAACAGCACTTGACGTTGTTCGTTGCGCCCGGTCCTTAATCTTTATTCTTTGTGGGCGAGTGGTGCGAGCATCGCGTCGGTCGCTTTTACATAATCGGACGGAGCAATCAGGACCTGCATCCCGCGTATGCCTGCAGAGACTGAGATCCGATCGAAAAGTTTGATGGAATCGTCCACGTATACCGGATAAGTTTTCTTAGCGCCAACGCGGTGACTCCGCCGCGAAGATAACCAGTAAGTTCCTGCAGCTCTTTCACCGCAATGAGCAATGAGCTGAAGTTTGCGATCTCCAGAGGCGCTAGCGAGAGCTTTGAGATCGAGTTCAGCATCGCCCGGAATAACGGCCATGCAAATGCCATTGCGATCTCCGCGCACCACCAAAGTTTTGAAAACTTGGCGAGGAGGCAGCCCAATCTTGCCTGCGACTGATTCAGCATCAAGGTTCTCGGAGTCGACTGCATACTCCCGCAATTCATAGCGAACCGCAAGCCGGTCGAGAAGGCGAGCAGCATTGGTTTTGTGAGTCACACTTGAACGTTATTAAGACCACTTCTGGACTCTATCGGACCTGCAACTACAATCCTGGACTTTTCTCACGAATCAACTTCCCAATCTTTTCCACAAACTCTACCGCGGTGATGGTCTCAGTTTTCTCTTGGCCACGAGTTCGCACATTCACATTCCCGGACTCGGCCTCTTTATCGCCCACCACCAGCAGGAACGGCACCTTTTGCATGGCATGTTCTCGGATCTTCGCGTTCATCTTTTCGTTGCGTGAATCCACATGCACGCGCACTCCGGTTGCCTTCAACTGGTCCGCAACTTTATTCGCATATTCGGCATGCCGCTCACTGATCGGAATCATCGCCAC
The DNA here is from genome assembly GCA_003165455.1 of Acidobacteriaceae bacterium. Lineage (GTDB taxonomy): Bacteria > Acidobacteriota > Terriglobia > Terriglobales > Acidobacteriaceae > Sulfotelmatobacter. Next base: position 1,920 of record PLUJ01000152.1, read on the forward strand.
TTGCACCGGCGACAGCCACACCGGAAAAGCGCCAGCATAATGCTCGATTAGTACACCGAAGAATCTCTCGACTGAGCCATACAACGCCCGATGCACCATCACCGGCTGCTTGCGCGATCCATCTTCGGCCACATATTCCAGGTTAAATCGCTGCGGAAGGTTGAAATCGAACTGCACCGTCGAAAGCTGCCATAACCGTCCAATCGCATCCACCAGCTTGATATCGATCTTCGGACCGTAAAACGCCGCTTCTCCCGGTATCGTCTTGTACTCGATATTCAACCTTTGCAGGGCTTTCTCTAGCGAACGGTTCGCCATGCTCCACTGTTCTTCCGTACCGAGAAAACTCTTGCGGTCATTGGGATCCCAGGTCGAAAGTTCAACCTGGAACTTGTCGAAGCCATACGCCTTGAGCACAGCCAGCGCAAACTCAGTGCAGCCGACAATTTCCTGCTCCACCTGCTCCGGAGTGCAAAAAATATGCGCATCGTCCTGGGTAAATCCGCGTACCCGTAGCAGCCCGTGCATCACGCCCGAGCGCTCGTAGCGATACACCGTGCCCAATTCTCCGTAGCGCTGCGGCAAGTCGCGGTACGATTTCAAGGAATCCGCATAAATCAAAATGTGTCCAGGACAATTCATCGGCTTCAGCCGGTATTCGGCGTCATCGAGTTCCATGGCGTCGAACATGTTTTGCCCGTAATATCCCTCGTGCCCCGAGGTGAAAAACAGCTGCCGCCGCGCTACATGCGGCGTAACCACCAGAGAGTAACCACGCTTTAGATACTCCTCGCGCATCCAGTCTTCCATCTCTTTGCGGATAATCCCGCCTTTGGGATGCCAGAAGATCAGCCCCGGCCCCGCCAGCTCCTGAATGGAAAATAAATCCAGCTGTTTGCCCAGCACCCGATGATCGCGCTTTTTCGCTTCTTCGATCTGCTGTAAGTGCGCGTCAAGATCTTTTTTTGAGAAAAACGACGTCCCGTAAATCCGCTGCAATTGCGGGTTTTTCTCATCCCCCAGCCAATATGCGCCGGCAATATTGAACAGCTTGAACGCCTTAATCTTGCCCGTCGAAGGAATATGAGGGCCTCGGCAGAAATCGGTGAACTTGCCGGTACGATAGATCGAAATCTTTTCATCGGGCTTGGTGAATTGCTCGATGAAGTGGCACTTCATGAAGTCGCCTTCTTTTTTAAACTCTTCCAAACCCTGCTCGCGTGGAAGGAACTCGCGAGCGTACGGGATATTCTGCTGCACGAGTTCCTGCATCTTCTTTTCGATCTTTTCCAAATCGTCGGGAGTAAAGGCAGTCGGGCGGTAGAAGTCATAGAAAAATCCGCTCTCGGTCGCCGGACCATGACCCAGCTTGGTCTCAGGAAAAAGTTCGAGCACCGCTGCCGCCAGCAAATGCGCCGACGAATGCCGGTACACTTGCAGCGCCTCCGGATCTTTATCCGTCAAAAGACGCAGGTCCGTATCTTTATCCAGCGGGCGCGTAAGGTCGATGAGATCGCCATTGATCTTCGCCGCTAACGCAGCATCCGCCAGCCGCGGACTAATCGATTTCGCAATGTCGAGCGCAGTCGTTCCCGAGGGAACATCCTTCACACTTCCGTCCGGAAGCTTCACATGAATGCTGTCTGCCATAGGTTTGGGACCCGCAAGGTGGAATGGATCAGTTTATTGGAGGCAGGAAGGAGGGTCAATCAGAGGTTGCTATGGCAAAAAGAAAGCAGGTGCAATTCCCTCCCTTCTCTATAGTGTCCGCTCTTAGCTTTTACACATCCTTCACATGCGTTGCGATGTACCAGGTATTGCCGAACGGATCGACGACCGCCGCGTTCCGATCTCCATAAGGCTGATCCGCCGGTTCCTGCTTGGATGTCGCACCTGCCGCAAGCGCCCGCCGGTATACCACGTCGCAATCGGGCACATATACATAGAACATCGATTCCATCGGCTGATACGGCCCGATCGCTTCTCCCATCTCCACATAGGTTGTGCCGAACTTCACCATAGCGTGATGAATCACTCCATCGGGCGACGCATGCTTCCCCATTTCCTCCGCTCCAAATGCACGCTTTAGAAACCGGATCACCGGCTCCGCCCGCAGCGGGTGCAGGTACGCCTGCACGTCGGGCGCTCCTTCCCACTTGTAGCTCGCCCCCATGCGCGTTGCAATATACCAGTGGTTGCCGAACGGATCTTTCACGCTTCCACCACGTTCGCCATACGGCTGATCCCGCGGTGGCTGAATCGAGATGGCACCCGCCCCTATAGCCTTGCTATACGTGGCATCTGTGTCTTGCACATAAACGTGCAATGCCGCCTTCATCAACTTCCCTGCGAACTCGCGCCCCGGAACGCCGCCGCCCATCATCAGCATCGTATCGCCAATGCGTGCCTCGCCGTGCAGTCCGCCCGCCGGGCCGGTGACGCGCTCGATCTCTTCAGCGTCAAACACCAGTTTGACAAAATCCAACAGTGCGCCTCCATCCGCCGCCACCAGATAAGGAGTGACCGTTTTGAAGCCGCGCGGAATCGGATTGACGGCTGGCTTGTCGCCTGGCGTTGCCGGAAGCTCTCCCCCCTCAGGACCGCTTGTCAGTCCCTGCATTCGCCGGTGCATCTCTTCCACCGACATCTCCTCTGTCACCGTGGAGATACTCCAGGTGTAGCCAAATGGATCGAGGAAGGTTCCTTCGCGACGACCATAAAATTGATCCTTAATCGGTAAGATTGTCTTCAAACCGGCCGCCACGCCGCGCTCGGCGAAAGAGTCGACATCGTTAACCTGAATTGCAAGCAACACCGGCGAAGAACCCAGAGTCTCTGCACTAAACCTTCCGCCTTCCGGCCACTCTTCCGTGAGCAGGAGGGTGGACTTACCAATGACGATCTCCGCATGCGGGATTTTCCCTTCGACCTCAAAGCGCATCCTCTCTTCGGCGCCAAAAGCCCGCTTATAGAATTCGATCGCCTTCGCCGCCTCCTTAAAGGTCAGCCTTGGCGTCGCAGTCGTACCGACAGTTGCGACCGGCTCTGCAATGGTAGCCATTGTCCTTGTTCCTCCTAATTCAGATTTCAGTCGTGCTTTAAATCCTTCAGCCGGCAAATCGCGCAGGTCCGCAGCAAGGTCCAGCAGCCGCTCGATCTCAATATTCGGATTTTGATCCCTTCCATCACTGCGCGTAAACATTGCGTCTACGCCAAGATTCAACTGCTCGGCCTTTGTTGCATCATTCTTGCCAGACCCCAGAGAGCGCTTATTCATCGGCACCCTCCATTCTTGTGCGAAGAGTTGTTAGCGCGCGGAACTGCAACTGCTTCACCGCGCCTTCTGTCTTGCAAATCTCGCGCGCCACGTCCTTAATGCTTTTCTGCTCTACAAACCGCAACACCACCACACGCCGCTGCTCCGCCGGCAGAGTTTCCACCAGGCGAAACAAAGTTGCCCGCCGCTCCACTTCCTCGAACTCCCCACCCTTGCCTTGCGCAGCCTCAATTTCTTCGGGGTCATCCACCAACGGTTCGCGCCCCATACGCTGCCAGCGATCCGAGATCAAATTCCCCGCAATCCGATACAGCCAGGCCGCAAACGGAATTCCCCGCCACTCGTATTTGTGCAGGTTCGCCAGCGCATGATGAAACACCTCCGAGGTCAGATCCTCGGTTTCGCCGCGATCCCGTACCCGCCGCACGACGTACGCGTAGACTCGCTCAAAATGATTCTCGTAAAGCTCCGCAAAGCGTGCAGGATCCTTCTGCGCAGCCTCCACCAGAAGCCGCTCGTCCGCTTCTCTCTTCTGAGCCTTCAACGAGTTCTCCGCGGAAATTTGCCGTACATAGGGATAACGTCGGGAATTGAAGAAAAGTTACGCAGAAAAGGGATTAAACCGTAGCCGGCCCGTCCCTGTAATACAAATCCTCCACCGCTTTTTGCACCTTCGCCGAAACCGATTTCAAATCCCGCATCGTCAGCCCCACCGTCGAGATGGGCTCACCCACGCGCATCTCCAGTAGTCTGCACTTAATATGGTACGTATTCATCGGCAGCAGTTCATACGTTCCCACCAGCGCAACCGGGACAATATCTACCTGCGCCTTGATCGCCAGAAAAAATGCTCCCGGCAAAAACGGCTTGATCTCNNAGTTCCTTCTTGAAAACAATGCGGAATTGAAACGGCAGATAGACGTAGAGAACCGGAATATCCAGCGCTGAGGCGTGATTCACCGCATAGACATGCGCTTTCAAAGTGTCAATCTTGTCGAGCCCCGTCACCTTCACCGGCGACAGAATCGTTTCCATGATCAGCCATGACCAGGCTCGCGAAAACCAATGCAGCCGTCGCCCGTCCTTATCGAACAATCCACCTGGGAGCGCAATGATTCCAAGAACGAACGTGTAAAGCCAGATCAACGGATCGAGAATAAAATACGACCGCAGCCGGCTCAACCATCCATAAGTCACATTCGGGATTTCGTGCGGACTTCTCCGCGGCGCCTTAATCTCCGCGCCTTCCCGCCCGGGATCGATCTGCAACGATGAATTCACGTCCGCCATATTCTCATTTTAGGGGAAACCGGTCGCGGTCGCGCTGCTCAGGTTTCACTCCAAGAAGCTGCATTGCTTCACCCACTAAATAAATAGACCCGGTAATCACCAGCACGCTGTCCTCGCTATTCAACTCCCGAGCTCGCTTCAAGGCGTTGCCCACATCTTCAATGAGTTCCACCTGTATTCCTGTCCGAGTCGCAGCCAGTTGAATTTCCTGCGGCGAAGCCGCGCGAGGATTATTTGGCCGTGTCGCGATCACTCGTTCCGCTAGCGGAAAGAGAATCTCCGTCATCTCCGAGATTGCCTTATCTCGCATCGCGCCAAAAATAAAAATCAGCCGCCGGTCTTCATATCGCTCCGAAAGCGCCGCTCGCAATGCCCACGCCCCTGCCGGATTATGCGCGACGTCAAGCACCGTCTCCGGCCATCTTTCACTTGCCCCAATTACCTGAAACCGGCCCGGCCAACGCGTCTGGCGGATGCCCCGGTCAATTGTCGCGGCCGTAATCCCCTTGAAGCCCTGGTGATTCAGTTCTACCGCCGCAGCGATCGCCAACGCCGTATTTCGCAGCTGATGCCGCCCCACCAGCGGTGTCTCCACTACAATTTCATCACCCATCACCGCCAGCGGATATCGATAGACGTCCCCAGCTTCGGAACTCGGCGTACGGTACTGCACGCTTCCCGGTGAAACCGGCGGGACGTACGGTACCGCATTCACCCCGCGCGCCTTCAAATTCATAATCGCGTTCCCGATCACATCGTTGGCTTCAGGCTGCTGCGGCAACGTGACCACCACGCCCGCCGCGCGAATAATGCCAGCTTTTTCCCGAGCAATCTCAATCACCGTGTCGCCAAGATATTGCTGATGATCGAGAGATATATCGGTAATCACGCTGATCCGCGGATCGACCACGTTGGTCGCATCCAACCGTCCGCCCATGCCGACTTCCAGTACCGCAAGGTCGACTTGCTCCCGCGAGAAATGTTCGAACGCAATCGCGGTCATCATCTCGAAGTAACTGGGGTGCCAAGGCAATTCATTTCCGACAAGCTCTTCCGCGACTCGATCGATTCTGCCGTGAAGTTCGGTAAAGCACTCATCGCCAATCTCCGAACCATTGACCCGAATTCGTTCGTTGATCCTCACCAAGTGCGGCGAAGTGTATAAGCCTGTTTTCAGTCCCGAAGCCTGCAGAATGGAAGCCAGCGTCGCTGCAGTCGAACCCTTGCCATTGGTTCCAGCGATGAGAACGCTTGGGGACCGTCTTTCCGGGTGATTCAGCGCCGCTAGCAGCACCCGCATATGTTCAAGATCGAACTTATGCGAAGGCGTCTGCGCGAGTTCTTGCCCCAGGGACAACATGCGGGCAACCGCCGTTTCATAGGACATAAGCAGTTCACGGCCGTAGTATTCAGCGCTCGGCTTGCATCGTCAGATTACAAAATTACGAGATACGATTCGAGGAAACAGCTGGAATGCGGCTCGCCTACGATTTCGTTGAAATTCAGCGACTGAAAGCTAACCGTGGCTTCACGCCGCCATAAAATCCAGCGCTCGGGCGATGTAGGATTTCATTTCCTTGCGCGGCACGACCGCATCCAGCATCCCATGCTGCAGCAGGAACTCGCTGCGTTGAAATCCGGCCGGCAGCTTCTGCCGGATGGTCTGCTCAATCACGCGCGGTCCGGCAAATCCAATCAGCGCGCCCGGTTCGGCAATATTCAAATCCCCCAGCATGGCAAACGACGCCGTCACTCCTCCCGTCGTCGGATCCGTCAGCACTGAAATAAACGGGATTCCCGCCTCATCCAACCGTGCCAGCGCCGCGGAAATTTTGGCCAGTTGCATCAAACTGACCACGCCCTCCATCATTCGAGCTCCGCCCGAGGCGGAAACGATAATCAGCGGGGTCTTCGAATCCAGCGCCCGCTCCACTGCCCGGGTAATCATCTCCCCCACCACCGCGCCCATGCTACCGCCAATGAAGGCGTACTCCATCACGCTCGCGACGACCGGCTTTCCCATCAACTTTCCTTGAGCGTTGATCACAGCGTCATTTAATCCGGTATCATGCTGGGCCTGTCTCAGTCGCGTTGAGTAAGCCTTCAAGTCCACAAATTTCAGCGGATCGGTCGACGTGAGATTCCCATCCGAAGTCTCATACTGATTCTCGTCGAGCAACAACGCCAGCCTCGTACGCGCATCGATGCGAAAATGCTTCTCGCATTTCGGGCACACGCTCAAATTCTCTTCCAGATCCTTTTTCCAAATAATCTGCCTACAACTCTCACACTTCACCCACAACCCTTCAGTACGAACGGTCTTCGTCCCTGAAGTATCCAGCTCTCCGGATTCGCGTTTAAACCAAGCCATAAAAATGTTTTAATTTTGCGATCGGGTCATTTTGTGATTGAGAGTCGTGACGCAATGACAAATCAGCCGATCCTCAATTACCCGATCAATATTCGATTCCCCTCTGCGCCATGATCCCTTTCTCGTACGCGTGTTTCACCTGCCGCATCTCGGTCACGGTATCGGCGGCCTCGACAATTGTGGGGTGGGCGTTGCGTCCCGTCAAGATCACATGCACCATCTCCGGCTTGTTTTTCAAACTCTCCACCACCTGTGCCGCGTCCAGCATGCCATAGCTGATGGCATAGTTTATTTCGTCCAGGATGACCAGGTCCCATTCGCCGGACTGGATTGCTTTGTCGCTCTCGGCCCACGCCTCGGCCACCATCTTCATATCTTCAGGATCCGGCTTTTCGGCGCCGACCTTCACAAATCCCCGCCCCATCTGCTTCATCACGAATTTTTCGCCAAAGGCTTTCACCGCATCCAGTTCTCCGTAATGCCATGAGCCCTTCAAGAACTGCAGCATCAGCACCCGCATGCCTTGCCCCACCGCACGAAGAGCTGTGCCCATCGCTGCGGTGGTCTTCCCTTTTCCTGGGCCGGTATTCACAATAATCAGGCCGCGATGTACGTCTGTCATAATCGGAGCTTTGATTCTACTAGAGGTCTTGCGATAAAAGGGTTAGTTAACCGCTCGATCGCACATGGATCAAACACAAGTCGACGATCGCTTCGCCATCATCACTTACCGAACTCGCTTCTCTGAGAAGACCGAATCGGGGACTATGCGCAACGCCGAATTCCTCGATTCCAGCTATAAGATTCCAGGCGGCGGATGGCTCTCATCCGCTCAAGACATGGCCAGGTTCGAAGTCGCCATTTTGAATGACACGCTAATTCACCCCAGCACACGAGATCTGATGTGGACTGCTCTAAAACCTTCCGATGGAAGCGCAGACCTCTATGCCCTCGGTTGGGGCTGGCGTGAACAGAAACCCGGCGAAGCTCTCGCGATCGGCCACACCGGAGGACAACAATGGACCAGCACCGCATTCTTGATTGCGCCGGAACAACGGGCAGCAGCAGTCGTCCTTACCAACATGGAAAACCAGCCCGCCAGCGAACTAGCCCGGGAGATTCTGAACATCCTGACTGCGCCATCAGAAAAGAGACCCTGACGCTCAAGCCTGTCTAAGTCCATGGCTTACGTGGAAGACCCTGCCCCCGCTTCGCGGCTCGCCGCAGACTTCGCCAGACTCAAGCCCTGATCTTCCCCACCCTCAAGCAGTGGCAGTGCAATCCGTAAAGCTTCCACTTGCCGCTTCACCTTTGCCAGTTCCTGTTCTTTCGACCGTAGCAGTTCGTTCACATCTCTCATAAAAACATTCTCCGATGATTGCGCCTGCCAAAAAATACCTCGCAAGCTGTAGTTTCAATCACTCTAGGCGGATGATGGCTTAATGACAACTGTCGAATGGACAGGTCGAGCCTTTCTACTCACTCTTGTGGCCTGAATGATATGGATGGCCCTTCAGAATTGTGAATGCTCGGTAGACCTGCTCCAGCAATATCACCCGAGCGAGTTCATGAGCCAAAGTCATCTTGCCTAGCGAGATGGAATGCTGCGCCATGCTGCGTAGCCCTTCGCTAAATCCATCCGCCGGACCAACGGCAAAGATTAATGGCAGAGGATTGCGATCCTGATAATCCCGCAAAAAAACCGCGAACTCCTCCGACGAAAACTGCTTACCCCTCGAATCCATCAATACCAGAGTGGATTTCCCGCCATGCTGCTTGCTCGCCTGAGATCCAGTCTTGGTCGATCCATTCTTGGACGGTGCAACCCTGCCGGACAACTGCAATAGCGCGGTCTCATCCCGCAACGTGATTCCTTCCACGGGAGCGTACCGTTCGATTCTTTTTAGATACTCCAGCGTCAACGCCTGTATTGCTGGCTCTTTCGTCTTCCCAATCCACGCGATCTTGATTTTCACGGCAGATAAAACTTACTTGATTCCGGAAGCCAGCACCACCGAAGCTCCAAATTCAATGTTCGCGCCCTGAACATAGTTGCGAATCGCAGCCAGGACATCCTCATGGATTCGCGCCCACATCGCGTCGGGAACACGATCCAGCATGGGCTTGAATGGTACAGATACGGCCCTCGCCTGCTCCCACACCTCTTCAGGAGTTCCCGGCCAACTCCAGGCTACACTTATTGTTTTCTCTTCCACTTCTCGAAAACCGGCTGCCCGCAGCACTCCTAAGAGACTGCCCGGTTGGGCGAAGCGAAATGGATCCGCTCTTCCGGGCTGCAACAGCGGACCGCCAACATGCCTGTGCACCACGCCCATTGTGCTCTGCCAATAAGGCTGGTCAAACGATCCCCACGCCAAAAGGCACGCGCGCGCGCCGTCAACCAAAACACGATGCAACTCCTGCAAAGCTCCCACTGGATCGCGGAAAAACATTATGCCGAAGCGGCACGTGGCAAGATCGAAGCTGTTCTCTTCGAAGGGCAACATCTGCGCGTCGGCCTGCTGCGTCGAAAAATTCTCGAGCCCGCGCTCACTGGCTCTTCCCTTCGCAATCTCAAGTAAGTCGGCGCTTAGATCAAGCGCCGTCACATGTCCCTTTGCCCCCACCAGCATCGCGATGCTGATGGCCGGTTCTCCAGTGCCGCTCGCCAAATCCAGAACCCGCATTCCGGACTTCGGCCGCGCGTAGTCAACCAGCGCCGCCGTTACCGCTCTGCCCATCGCAGCGGACTTCGCCTTCCATTTTTCCGATGCAACCAGCCGGTAGGAGGTTCCCCACGACGGTTCCATCTCAGAAGATTGGCTTTTTGAGGAAGTTGTCATAAGGGAAGAGCCATTCGAGCGCCACCAGGGAAGTCAGCAGAGTAGGACCACTCAATTTATGCTTTTTTTCGAGTCGCACCAACTGCCGCCCGCTTGCGCGGAGCTGCCTTTTTCTTGGTTGCGACTTTCGCCCTGGTCACTGTCTTCAACTCCGAAGGTTCCAGCCGCTTTGCGGTCTTCCACAGGCGCTCCAGATCGTAGTATTTCCGAGCCTTCTCGGAGAATACGTGGACAATAAAATCCACATAGTCCACCAGGATCCATTCCGCTTGCCTATAGCCTTCCACGTGCGCCGGCCGCAAACCCGCAGCTTTCAACCGCAGTTCCACCTCATCGGCAATCGCCTGTACCTGCCTCGGATTCGTGCCGCTGCACAGCACGAAATAGTCGGTGAACGCTCCCGAACCTTTCTCCATTTCCAAGATCGAGAGTTCTTCCGCTTTTTTGTCGAGGCAAGCCTGAATCGCCGCCGCCACCTGTTGCTTCAATTCATTTTTTTTCATGCGAGGGTTTCTGTTTTCTTAAATCGATTTATTCTGCACTCTTTTGATTCCGATTTTTTATTGTAAACGACAGGAATGGCTCGAGCCGGAAAGTAACAGGGAAACGGGAGTGGAATGATTCCGATTTCGCGGTCTGTGATTGCCTGTCAGGAGGCGACATCTCAATGCGCTAGTCGGCGACCTTCAAGAAACAATACGCAATTTGCGCCTTCATTCGCCGCCCGTATACAATCCCATTTTCTTGATGTAGTCCGCCACTGCCGGGTCTACAAAGCGCGCCAGCTTTTTCCCCGCAGCCGCCGCCTCCCGAATCACGGAACATGAAATTGGTTGATGGACCTCGTCCAGGAGATGAACTGTCACGCCGCTGAGCACCAAACTACCCGTGGCCGCCTGCTTCCTGAATGGCAGGGTCACTGCCTGGCGCGGCCGCAATTTCGCCGGCAACGCGTTCGCTACATCAGCCAGGGAGTAGCCCGGCCTGCTGGCAACCACAAATTCGCATTCTCGAAACAATTCTTCTGACTTGTGCCACTTCGCAATATCTTTGAACGCATCGATTCCAATCAACAGGAAAAGCTGGTCTGATTTCTTGAGTGTTCGCCGGAGTTGCCTGATCGTGTCAATCGTATAATTCGGCTTTGGCGAATGATCTTTTTTCTTCCCACCGGAGCTTGTCTCGGCACACTCCTCCGGCGCTTCCAGCAACGACGGGACGAACACTTTCTCATTCATTGTCGCCAAAGTGACCATGGCATAGCGGTGCGAAAATTCAGACAGAGGCTCCTGCTGCTTGTGTGGCGGGATGTTCGCGGGCACAAACAGAATCCGGCTGAGTTTGCAATGCTCGCGTGCGGCGCGCGCCAGCGCCAAGTGTCCGCGATGGATCGGATCGAAGGTTCCACCAAAAAGGCAGATATTCATGCGTCGCCTAGTGTCGCGGTTCGCAGCTTCAATTGGCAAGCCTCTGCGAAGAACTACCTGGATTTTTGATCCTCAACGGAAATCATCAATTCACAATTATCAATCAAAAGTGCAACACACGATCACCAGTTTCCCCGATGCCCTACTGGCCAACTGGCCGCCCCTTGGAGAGTTGCCAAGAAATATACCTCCCGCGAATCTGGAATGAACTCCTGTAATCTTTCGCATCTAAGCTCATAGCCTTACCTTCGTGACATGCGAGTAACCCTCCCCCTACTCCGCATCAAGCCTGCCCGTGCGCCCATTCTGCGTTATGGTGTCGCCGTGCTCAGCACCACGCTGGCTCTTATCCCAGTGCTGTTGCTGCCCAACATAGCCGAGAGCCGCCTCGCCGTCTTTGCCGTAGCGGTGATGGTCAGCGCATGGTATGGCGGATGGAAGCCCGGGCTGGTTGCCACTTCCTTCGCGCTGACCGTGAGCGCATATTTTTCGTTTTCTACTCAACAAAGCCCAGGACAATTCCGCTCGACGATGGTCCGCCTCGCTCTATTCTTCGTATTGGCCATCTTGATCTGCTGGCTGAACGCAGCGCTCCGAGCCGCGCAAGAGAGCCTCCGACGTTCGGAGATCAATTTCCGTTCGCTCGTGACCAACGCTCCGTATGGCATCTGCCGTTGCGATTTCTCCGGCCAGATCCTGGATGTTAATCCCGCGTGGATTGCCACGCTTGGATATTCCTCCAGCCGGGAGCTCCTGGGAAAACATCTTGCCGCGCTGTACACCGACACCAGGGAATGGTTTGAACTTGCCGATCGCCTGCGATCCGCGGTTCCGTTTACCGGCGTCATCGCCGAGTGGGCACGAAAAGATGGAACGCCAATCGCTGTGCGCGTTTCCGGTCGTTCGGTTTACGATGCCCGGAAGCAAACCAGTTTCGAACTCTTCGCGGAAGACGTAACCGAACGCCGCGGCCTGGAGCAGCAACTCCGCCAGTCCCAAAAGATGGAAGCCGTCGGCCGCCTCGCGGGCGGCATCGCCCATGATTTCAACAATCTCCTGATGGTTATTTCCGGATATACGGAGTTTCTGCTCGACCGGGTCGGCCCGGATCCCGCTCTGCGTGGTCCCGCGCAGGAGATCGCCAGCGCCGCGCAACGCGCCTCTTCGCTCACCCGCCAACTGCTCGCCTTCAGCCGCAAGCAAATGCTCGCACCCACGGTGCTCGATCTCAACGCAATCGTCACTGAGAATCTTAAGATGCTGACGCGGGTGATCGGGGAAGACATCGAACTGGTCATGGTTCCTGCAGCATCGCTGGGCGCAATTCGAGCCGACGCCGGCCAAATCGAGCAGGTCATCATGAATCTCGCGGTGAACGCCCGCGATGCCATGCCTTCCGGCGGAAAGCTCACCATCGAGACCTCCACTGTTTCACTGGACGAGGAATACGCCCGCTTCCACGCCCCGCTCCGCCCCGGAAGCTACGTATTGCTTTCCATCAGCGATACCGGCCTCGGCATGGACTCGGAGACTCAATCCCACATCTTCGAGCCTTTCTTCACCACCAAAGGTCCGAAAGGAACGGGCCTCGGTCTTTCCACCGTTTACGGCATCGTCAAACAGAGTGGTGGATACATCCTGCTCGAAAGCGAGCCGGGCAAGGGCACAACTTTCAAGATTTATTTGCCCAAAGTTGGCGAAACCGTGGAAATGCAGCCGCAGGCCGCCTCCCCGATGGAGAACGCTGTCGCCGCGCCGGGAACCGAAACCATTCTTCTCGCGGAAGACGAGGCCAACTTGCGCTATCTGGCGCGGCAATTCCTCGAAAAACAAGGATACAGGGTAATCGAAGCCGCCGACGGTGCGGTCGCCATGGAAATCGCCGTCGCCCATGAAGGCATGATCCACTTGCTGCTGACCGATGTCATCATGCCCGGTATGAACGGACGCGAACTCGCCCAGCGCATTTCGGAAATTCGCCCGAATACCAAAATCCTTTACATGTCCGGCTACACCGAAAACGTGATCGGACATAACGGCACTCTCGACGCTGGAGTGCGCCTCCTGCAAAAGCCTTTTACGCTGCAGGATTTGAAAAATAAAGTCCGCGAAGTGCTCGACTCATCGCCCTCTCTCGATATGGATACACTTTCACATCCCACGCAATCGGCGCAACGTATCCGCGAACAATCTTCGCTGTCACGCGCCCCTCGCTTCCATTTGCAGCTTCCCTTAAAATATCGTCGGCTCGACGAGCAGCGTTGGCATGACGGCGAGACTCGCAATATTAGTCGCTCCGGGCTGCTGTTTGAGGCGGAAGATTTTCTGCAGCCCAACGTTCAACTGGAGATCAATTTAGTCCTACCCGCCGAGATCGCCGGGCTTTCGCCCACGGAGGTCGTTTGTCGCGGTGAAATCGTCCGCACAGTGAAATCTGCGGCGGACGAAATGCCGCCTGCCCTAGCAGCGAAGATTCTGCAATACCACTTCCAGCATGGCTCGCACATTCCGCGTGCGTGAAATCCCTAAGCAGCCCTCATCCCAGCTCCGCCCGCTCCGAACCCTGCTGCGGAAACCGTTTATTACAAATATTTACAACCCGTAGGCGCTCAGTTACTTGTGGGTGAGCGCAATCGATGGAAAGATGCGAAAATAAGGAAAGCTTCTGACAGTCTCCTTTGCTCGCGTCAAATGCACGACCGTATGCAACGTGGGGGAGGGAATCTGTGTCTAACGGACAGGCCTAGCCGGACAAAATTCGTTCATGCCGATCACGCAAATCCCATTCCAAGATCCGGTGGCTCCGCCCGAAAAACCTCAGCCGGAACAGCTTGGGCTCTATGATTCAAAGGGATGGGAAACCGCCTACCGCGATCTGGATGATGCCCGCGTACCGCATCTCCTTATTCAGTTGCAGGACGATCTCACGCGTTCGCGTCGTCGGGAGGCCGCGTGGATCTCCATCATCGTCCACTTGCTGCTGATCGTCTTTCTCGCGAAGATCGACTTCTTCGAAAAATATCTTCCGTGGCATACCGCCGTCGCGCGCCAAAGTCTATCGACCGGCAAGGACCTCACGTTCCTCGAGCTTCCTCCCGATCTGCAACACATCAAGCAGCGACCGAATACGAATATTGCGAGCGACAAAAACCGGATCGCCATGACGCGCCATCCTGAGCTGGACGTTAAGGAATTGCGCAAGAGCCTGGCCACACCCCCTCCGGGCCCTCCGGGAGCCAGCGCCCCGCGGGTCGCACAACAATCGCCGCAGTCGGCAACCGCTCCGCAGCAAAGCCAGGCGCAGCCTCGGCAACAACAGCAGGAACCGAATCAGCAGGTCGCGCAGATGCAGCCTTCAGAAACCCCAAACATTCGGAATGAATTCAGCAAGTATGGCGGCTCAATGTCTGCTGGATCGGCCATCGAAGAAGCGACTCGGGCCGCCGCTGCCAGGCGCGGAGCGGGCCAACAGGGATCTAGCGGCGATTTCGGATTGGGCACAGGAGCTCACGGGCGTCAGATGGGTAATCTTGAAGTTCTCAGCGATACCATGGGCGTGGATTTTGGCCCTTACCTGCAGCGCGTTCTGCACGACGTTCGACAGAACTGGTACACCGCCATCCCTGAATCCGCGCAGATGAAGCATGGAAATTTGATCATCGAGTTCGCCATCACCAAAGATGGGAAAGTAGCCGGCATGAAACTGATCGCGAGCGCGGGAGACACTCCGCTCGATCGCGCCGCATGGGCGGGCATCACCGCATCCGACCCATTTCCGCCCTTGCCCAGTGACTTCGGCGGCCCATATCTCGCCCTACGCTTCCGCTTTTTCTACAACCCCACCAAAGACGAAATGCAATAACGACGGACACGCTGCAACCGCCGTCTGAAGAAGATAATGCGCACCACGCACCGTTAGTCGTGCAGTGGGACTCGTTCACTGTATCCAACCCGCGAGGCATCAGGATTGAAGACTGGAGAACCAACTTCGCGCGATGACTTCGTCCAAAACCGTGGAAGAGCGGCGCTTCAGCGCCGCGTAAAGGAGCAAAATGATACCGCCTTTAGCCCCGATATCCACCCGATCGAAACCGCTTCGACAACGCCACCACTCGATCACTATCGAACTCCTACCGAACGCTGCTCCACTTCAGCGTTGCCGTTCAGCGCTTTGAAGGTCCTTGATTGTTGCCACCTCCACATCCTTCCCTTCGACGATGTCCTGCAAAGTTGGCGTGACAACTACGTCCGGAGTCAGGCCTGCATCGGGTTGAGGCGAAGCTGGAAAGTTCCCGATCAACGGCAGGTCCATCTCGATCTGTGACTTTGGCAGCCGAAGAAAGAAAAACGCACCCCCATTAATGCCGCGCTGGTTGCCACCCGTCGGTCGTCCGATCAGCGTTCCCAATTTATTTTGCTTTACAGTCTGCGCGAACTGGAATGTGGCCGAGCTGTTGTTCGCATCGATCAACACGTAAAACCTGCCGTGAAACGGTTTCCCCGAGGGGTGAATCACCCCATGCCCGGTTCGATCTTCGTCGTCCCTCTTCAGCGCGAAATAGCGAACGGGTGGCGCCGTGGGCCACGCTTGCGCCAGCTCCACTGCGGCTGATCCCCACCTCTTGAAGCTCGGGTCCCACGTATCCAGATAAGGATCCAGATCGGCCGGCGTCTGGCGATAGCGCACCAATCGTCGATACGGTGCAATCGTTAAATCGCCGCTGATCAGGCGCTTAAGGATTTCCTCGCCTGCATCGATGCCTCCTTCGTTGCCGCGCAGGTCCACGATCAACGCCGGCGATTTTTTGTCGGCGATTTCATCCAGCATCTCGTTGAGCCAGGTCTTCCAATCCCATTTGCTGTTGTAAAGGGCCCAGGTCGGCATCCGCAGGTAGGCGGTCCCGTCATCCATGTACTCCCGGTCAAAAAGAATCGCGCTCCCGCCCTTCCGCTCCGCCTCCCTCGCTTTAATTGGAGCAATGCGCTCCTCGAACGTCAGGGCTTGCACCATCAAGGATCGTGGCTTCGCCTCACCAGGGCGCTGCACCAAAAGCTGTAGCAGAGTGCTCTTCTGCGGGAAGAACATCGGAAAATACACGTCGAATGCTTCGTAGATGCTATCGCCGCTCACTTCCAGATACGCGACGCGCTTGGCGTCGTTCGACCCATCGGCCCGGGCAATCGTCATGAGCTGGTCGAGTATTGTTCCAACCGGAGTTCCGCTGATAGAGAGCACCTGAGTACCGCGCGGAAGCTGATGATCGGGAGTGAAATCCTTGGTCACGATCATCCCTTGATCGAGCCAGCGAAAATAAAAAGGAAGGCGGTTCTGTCCCTCGAAAAGCTCAGCCGCCACGGCTTTCTTCTGATTGAAGAAGTTCGCGTACGTGTGGCCGCATTTTACCTGGGCCGCAAACTCAGAGAAGGCCAGGTAAGCGTCCTGCAAAGATAAATCGTGAGAGAGATTCTTATTGAGTGCCTCAAACTTCCCATCCATCTCAGCTTTGCTGCTGTATCGATAGAGGCCGGGGTGTAGTTCTTCGTAGGCTCTGCGCAGGATCGCTGCGTCACTTTGCAAGTCCCCCGACTTGATGAGCGCGTAGTTAGTTGGCGAGGCCCGCTGCGGGCTCGCGGTTTGCGCGAACGCACTCAACACAAGAAGAAGACCTATTGAAAAAAAAGAAATGAGTGCCGATCGCAGCATACGTAAGTGGTGTCCAGCCAAACTCCTACCAGATCCTGCACCGGTTCTCATTCACCATCGGCGCACCCGCCTTGCAGTGGAACGCCTCCTGAAACTCCGGCATATTCGAGACTACGCCATTCGTACGATACTTCTCCGGCGAGTGCGGATCCACCGTAGCCCGCATTCGCTTCGTCTCGTCGCGACTCTCGCCGCACCAGCTCTGTCCATACCCAACAAAAAACCTCTGCTCCGGCGTCAGCCCGTCAATCGGCTGCAACTCCTGTCCCTTCGTATCCTGCCTCCATGCGGCGTAGGCCAGAATCAATCCCCCAAGATCGGCCACGTCTTCTCCCAATGTCAGCTTTCCATTGATCTTGATGTCATCGATGATGGTGTAAGTCGAATACTGATCTGAAATGCATGCGGCCCGCTTCACGAACTCCTTCGCATCCTCCGCAGTCCACCAGTCGCGCAGATTGCCCTTCGCATCGAACTGCCTTCCTTCATCGTCGAATCCGTGCGTCAATTCGTGCCCAATCGTTCCGCCGGTATCGCCATAATTCGGAGCCGCATCCGATGTCGGATCGAACGCCGGGGGCTGCAACACTCCCGCTGGAAAATTAATGTCATTCATCTGCGGATCGTAATACGCATTCACCGTTGGCGGCGTCATTCCCCACTCGCCGCGGTCCACCGGTTTGCCGATCTTCGCCAGGTCGCGGTTGAATTCGAATTGACGGGCCCGCTCCACGTTCCCAAGTTCATCCTCGCGCACAATTTCCAGCTTGCTATAGTCGCGCCATTTGTCCGGATAGCCAATCTTGTTTGCCATCCCTCGCAACTTCACCAGCGCCTGCTGTTTCGTCGTCGCCGACATCCACGTCAGGGAGTCGATATCAGCCGCCATCGCTGCATCGATCTCCTTCACCATCTTCAGTGCCTGCGATTTGGCTTCGGGACTGAAGTACTTTTCCACGTACACCTTGCCCAACGCTTCGCCCAACTGGTCGTCGATATTTTCCGTGCAGCGCTTCCAGCGTGGTTGCAATTCCTGCTGGCCCCGCAACGTCTTCCCGTAAAACGCAAAGTTTTCGCTCACGAACGGAGCCGCTAGAAACTGCGCGTCGGCATGCACTAAATGCCAGCGCAGATAAACTTTCCAGTCCGGCAGACTTTCTTTTGCAATCTCCTCATTCATCGACTTGAAAAAAGTTGGAGACGTCACATTCAGCGAAGCGAGCGAGGCCAGCCCCACTTTGTTGAAGAAGATTCCCCACTCGAAATCCGGACTGATCTTCTCCAGTTCAACGCTAGTCATCTTATGGTCCAGATTCTTCGGATCCCGCCGCTCCACCCGCGTCATCGACCCTTTCGCCAGGGCTGTCTCAATGCTCATCACAGCCTGCGCTTCCTTCGCCGCCACTTCGGGCTCATCGCCCAGTAGTTCAAACATCTTTCGCACATGCTCCACATACTTCTTGCGCAACTCCACTGACTTCGCATCCTCTTTCAGATAATAGTCACGGTCCGGCAATCCCAGCCCACCCTGGCTGGCCTCCGCGATCACCTGGCTGGCATCGCGATAATCCTGCGTCGAGCCGAACCTGAAGAGCACATTTTCATCCCTCATACTGGCGACCATCTCCGCCAAATCCTTCTTTGACTTCAACTTCGCAATTTCCTCGAGTTCTGGCTTCAGCGGCGCCACTCCTTCCGCATCGATCTTCTTTTCATCCATGCACGAGGCATAATAATCGCCAATTTTCTGCTCGGAAGCATCTCGATTAGCATCGGGTTTCGCAGCCGCTTCCAGAATTCCGCGCAGCCGCTCGCGATTTTCATCCTGCATCTTCGAATACGTATCCCACGAAGACTGATCCGCGGGAATCGGATTTTTCTTCATCCATCCTCCGCAGGAATATTGGAAGAAATCGACGCAAGGGTCCACGCTTCGATCCATCGACGTAACATCGAGCGCAGGCTCATGGGTGGACGCAACAGTCGGCGCCTGCTGCGCATTGCTGAAAGAAAATAGCGATACAACCACGGTAGCGATGAAGCATCCACGCATGAGCGTCATAAGAATCCTCTTGGCTTGCCTGTGAGCAAAACCCAGGCAGCATCATGAATTGGAAAAACCGTCCCGCAAACTAAGTCTCGGGAATGATACGGAATGAGCGGCGTCGATGCGAACCGTAAATTGAAAAATCGCGGCGATTATACCAAGATCTGTCGGACAACGGCCTAACTCTTCCCCAACCGTATCGATCCATCCCCAGTATGGATCACCAGCAAATTGCCTCCCCCATTCAACTTCCCATGAACCTCATTCTCCTGAATCTTTCCTGAAGTGATCACCGGCATATCCAAATCGATATGTCCATCACCTGTATGCAGATCCACATCCGCCGCCATATTCTCCGGCACTTCCAGCGTCACAGATCCGTCTCCGCTTTCCAGCCTCCAACTCGTCGTGAGCGCCGAACCTGCATTCGCTCGCGCTTCCACGGAGCCATCTCCCGTTTTCAGTTCCAGATCGTCAAAGCGGCCGTTGGCCCGGATGTGGCCGTCCCCGGTCGTCGCGTGCAGTTCGCCATCCACGCTCTCTATTTCTTGTGCCCCATCCCCGCTGCGCAACAACATCTCTCCTTTAAAGTTTCCCAGCTCAATCTTTCCGTCTCCAGTGTGTAGATCGACTCGCCCTTCGCGTGGCATGTGGATCTCAACATCGACCCGGTGATTCATTCCGCCCCAATTGATAGTGACGCCATGATGCGGAAGTCGCACCTCGATCTCCACCCTGTCTCCCGACTGGTGCTCCTCAATTCGAATGCCATCATCGCCGATTTTGTAGCGCGTGGTCGTGATCTTGGCTTCAATGATCTTCTGGTCCCAGGTAGAGACACGAATGTTGGCGTCTGACGTGTCAACCCGCAGGTCCGGCTTCCCGGTGAGCGTATAGGTTTTACTCCACTCCTCGGCTTGCGCGTGCGGCGCCGACAGCACGCAAGCGAAGCAGCCCACCATTACAGCGAGAACTAAACTGGATCCGAGCCTTATCTTCTTCATGGCAATGTTCTCCATCGCAGTCTTTGTCATGGCAACCTCCGCGCGGCACACTTCAGCTTCGCTCTTAGACTTGGTTACGCACAATTGGTAACGTCAGTTCCCTGAAGTCGCGAAATTGCCGGGATTTTAATGCCCCCGGCCCAAAAAACAAAACCGGGGACGGTTTCGTCCCCGGTTCAACTTCGATTCCAAGTTTGCGGACTTACTGTGCTTTTGCCAGTGACTGATCGTCGATTTCAACGTCGTCCCCAGCATGTACGTCTTCCATGGCGAACACAATCATGCCCGTCGCGGTGGTTGGCGTGGTTCCAATCACTACAATCTCACCCACGGCGCGCCTGGGCAGGTCACGCACGTGAATCACCGGCCCATTCGTCCGGGTCAGGATGTTCGGATCGATCGCCGGTTGCTTTGCCTGCGTATCTTCACTGATGGCTGCCTTAAACGAAAGCGAATCCACCGGATCGTGCAGGTCCGCTTCATAGCTGCGAACCGCCCGAAAATAGTCCCCAACTTTTACGCCCTGGTTCGCGCCCACATTCATGTAAATCTTCTGTCCGGTTCCCAGCACCGAGTCGAAGTCTTTTCCCATCACGATGCGCCCAGTCACTTTGCTTCCGCTGGGCATGAAGCGGTCAAATCGCAACGGCGGATGAAACGACACCATCGTCTTCTCCGCAAAAGGAATCGCAGTGTCCCCAGGGTTGAGCGGATCGCAGGAATACTCAACGCTGGCCACAGCCGCCCGGCTCCGCGTATCGATAATACGCACGCGCCCAACTTCCATGTAAGGCTGTCCCGTGGACTTCATCAGTTTGCGCTGCCCAGGGTACATTTCGTATTCGTTGGCATCGCGCAGGGCGCGGATAATTTCATACTCCGCTCCCGCCGTATACCCAGTTCCTTGCAGGTAGACAATGTCTCCCCTTACGAACTTGGTGGTGGTTGGAGTCTCGAGCCCGCCAGCTATGAAGTGCGCCTCAGGCAATACCTGCTTATTGATGAAACCCGCGCAGTAAACGTCCGCGTAGGTAGGCATCTGTACGCGCTGAATCGGGAAGTTGGCCGTCGTAACGACCGTTCCTTCTGGAGCAACGCCCGTAGACGCCGCCGCAATATCCGCCGCCTGCGCCCAGCCCATGGTGGCGGTGAACAACAATAACAATCCTATTTTCTTCATGTTACCTCCGAAAACGCGCAACTCTAGGACGCTTCGCAGGCCAACGCCGTGGAAGCTCTGCCCCTGTGGAAGGTAACAACCGCCTGATAGAGGGTCAAGGTTACGAGGGTGTCAGGCACTCGTGCAAACCACTTTTTCTTGCCAATTGATGAATCCTTGTTGCATCTGCAATTCGACCCCTGTAAGATTCGCAGCCGGACCTATTGAACGATATAGAGCCCGTGGGCTCTATCGAACCTATTGATTTCAAGATGCTTGCTGCCCCCAAAAATGGCTTGCCTCGCCTGTTGCCTCTGCGGTTGCCGCGGGTCTGCGTCGCCATCGCTGCCTCCGACCCCGCCGAACTTGTCGAAAAGGCCGAGGGCTTGATTCGTGATAACCCCTTTCTTGAGTTCAGGTTAGATCACCTTTCAAAGCCCGGCCTTGCGCTTCCCAAAATCAAGCATTTCATGGAAACGCATGCCGGCATCACAGTGATCGCCACCTGCCGCCGCGCCGCCGCTGGAGGCAAATTCCGTGGATCCATCGCCGCCCAGCTCGAGATCCTTACCAAAGCCGCCGCAGCCGGATGCCAGTTGGTGGATATCGAACTTCAGACCGCCCTCAAGTGCAAATCTGACCAACTCCAGAAGCTGCGCACCCGCGCTGGCTTAATCCTCTCGTTCCATGATTTTCGCGCCACCAAGAAGCTCGACAAAACTCTGGAACAAATGCGTGAGTTTCCTGCCGACTTCTACAAAGTCGTCAGCACCGCCACCACACTCGCCGATAACGTTTCCATGATCCAGTTCCTGGCGCACGAAGGGGATAATCAGTCTCTGGTCGGCGTCTGCATGGGCGAACAGGGAATCATCAGCCGCGCGCTCGGAGTTCGCGCCGGCAGCGTCTTCACCTTCGCTGCCGTCAGTCCCGGAGAAGAAACCGCTCCCGGCCAGGTCAGCGCACAAGAGCTCCGCAGCGTCTACCGCATCGAGCAGATCGACGCCGCCACGCGCGTCTACGGAGTCGCCGGAGACCCAGTCGCTCATTCACTCTCGCCGGCCATCATGAACGCTGCTTTCCGCCGCGAGAACGTCAACGCCGTTTACCTCGCCCTGCACGCCAAAACTCTCAAGGATTTGCTGACCTGCGTGCGCGAGATTCCTATCCACGGCCTCAGCATCACCATGCCTTATAAGGAAGCCATCCTCCCGTTCCTCGATAACACCGACTCGCATACCACGAAGATCGGCGCCTGCAACACCGTGGTCCGCGCTCAGGATGGAAAACTCTACGGCTTCAATACCGACACTTCTGGAGTAGTACGCCCTCTCGAACGCCGCCTGAGTACGCTGCAGGATGCGAAGATCCTGGTACTCGGTGCGGGAGGCGCGGCCCGCGCGGCAGTCTTCGGCTTGAAAGAACGAGGAGCCGAAGTCTTCATTCTGAACCGCAGCCTCGCCCCCGCGCAGAAGCTTGCCCGGCGCGCTCACGCGCGTTCAATAAAACGCGCTGACCTCAAAAAGTTCGCCTTTGACGTGATCATCAACGCTACGCCGGTAGGCATGGGCAACACCCGCGAGACTCCACTGCAGGAAAAAGAAATCAACGC
>PLUJ01000022.1 GCA_003165455.1 Acidobacteriaceae bacterium
CGTGGGCGCAATTATAGCCCGTGCACCACGTTGTAAGTGGTTGCGACGATTATGGGCGAGTGGTCGGCAAGACTTATCCAATCGGGTTACGTCAGAGTTGCCCGTAATCCTACCGGAGCAACCCCAAGGTTTCGGAGACCAATCGCGATTCCTGGCCGACTCAAGCTTCTGGGACTTGCATCATTCGACCCTAGCGCGAGAAGACAACTCCGTGTGGAAGGCCCGATCCCTTCCACCCGTGCGGCCAATCGCGATCGGCGAAATTAAAGCCCGCCTTTCCATCCGCGTCATGAAAAGTGTCGTCCAAGGTGAGCGCTCCGGTTGCCTTGTCCAAGTTCAGCAGGTAAAGTCGCGGTTCCGAACCCGTCACGACCACTCGCTGCGTCTTTTCGTCCCATGAAGTCCAGTGTGGAGAAAACTTGTCACCGAGCTTCAGCCGCGATACTTCGACGGGTTTGTTCTCATTGGCAATGTCCAGCACAATCAGGCCATGTGTTACCGGCACGCTCTGGATCAGATAGTGCCCGACGATTGTGGGCACACCGCAGAAGGAGCCGGGAAAGTTATAAACAAGTTTGGAAGTTGGCTCTTCCTTGTCGATGTTGCTGATGCGCTCGATGCCGCAGCCGAGAGTTTGAACGTAGACGGCACCATCGGGGCCAATACGCGGCTCCTCCGGGCTGACATGTCCATAGTGATTGTCGCCGATATCCAAATTGGCCGTCTTGAGCAATTTCAGGTCCGAGAGGCGCCACACCTGGTACGTGACACCGCTGAAGACATTGTCCATGTGCATGGAGGAGTTTGTGGACACGACTCTGTCGATTTCGGGAAGAACGGCGAGGCTGTATGGAGTTAGCAGCGCTCCGGGAAACGTGGGATCTGCTGAGCTGGCGGAACGAATGACCTTGCCCTGATCGTCAATCTCCACCAGTCCGCCGCTACCTCCCATCTGCCCTTCGATCATATCGTGATGGGAGTGCTGAAAGGTGGCGAGCACATGGCCATTGGGCAGTCGCAGATAGGAGTGCGGATGCATATAGCCCGCCATGTCGGTAAAGGAAGTCACGATCTTCGGAGTGAGGGGGTTGCGCACGTCGAATATGAAAGTTCGCCCAGCATGCAGCCCCCGACTTCTCCGTACATATCGAAAACCCGCAGTGGACGATCCGGGGAAGACTTCAAAATCACCGCACCCCTGGGCCTTGAAACCTCTCTCAGCCGCGAACCGGGGACTTTCAATCCAAGCCGAACCTACCGGGTTTCAGCCGGAGTCGTCTACCAGCAACCAGGCTTGAAGATGAATGCATTTTGACGTGGCAACCTCTTGCAGATATACATCTTACAGAGGTATACTGTGTCGTGGCGCGAACCCAAAGTACGCAGTATCCCATTCTCGGCCTCCTTTGCATCAAGCCGCTGTCCGGCTATGACCTGCGAGCCGAGATCGAAGGAACGCTGAACTCCTTTTGGAGGGAGAGCGAAGGGCAGATTTATCCGACGCTGCGCATGTTGGAGGAGACCGGTCAGATCGTCCGGATAGAAGGCCAACGGAAGCAAGCTCGCGAACGTCAGGTCTATGCCATCACTGATTTAGGACGGCAACGACTGCGTGCATGGATCGCCGAGGAGCCGCGGATGCAGTCTCCTCGCAATGAGTTCCTGCTGAAGGTATGGATGATGCGTCACGGTCCCGAAGGGGCGGTGCTAGCTCATATTCGTCAGCATCGTCAACAGGTCGCGATCCGGATGGCGGCGGCAGCGGAGTTGCAAACACTCGTGGAGCGCAACAGATCATTTCCGGATTTCCCCGTATGGCAGACGCTGTTTCGTTACGGAGCCTTGATGCGGGAAGCAGAGCTTGCCTGGTGCGATGAGACGCTTGCTGCGCTGGAGCCTTTGGAGAGAAGAGAAGCGAAGGCCGCAACTTGCACACGCAAGGGGAAAAAGCTCATAGAACAGAGGTGAATGATGAACCGTCGTCGGTTTCTTCGCGGACTTGGAATCACCACGATTCTCGTTGTGGGCGGGGCTGTTTGGTATGCGGATGAGGAGGGAGCCTTCAGCCAGGAAAAGGGTCCCGCGTTTGCGCCCTGGAAGGACTGGAATCAGCCGCAGACTGGGATGTTGGCTTTGGTTCGTGCCGGAATCCTAGCGGCGTCTCCACACAACACGCAGCCATGGCTCTTCCGAGTGAGCGGCAACCAGATCGAGGTGCTTGCGGCCACGAGTCGCAATACGGGAGGACTGGACCCTTTCCTGCGCGAACTCCATATCGGCATGGGGTGCGCGTTGGAGAACATGAATGTCGCCTCATGCTCAGCGGGTTATGCTGCGGATCTTGAGCTCGCTGACGGCGTATTGACTTTGCACGCCGATACTTCGACTCCGCAGCGCGTTGCGACCGTACGTTGCACGCCCGCTTCATTGCCTGCCAGTCCGTTGTACGCGATGCTCCCAGAGCGGCATACCAACCGCACGCCCTATGAACTTCGTGCGCTGCCTGCATCGTTCCAGCAGGAGCTGCTGGCCGTGCCTCAATCGTTGCCGAACACGAATCTTTTCTTGTTCACGGCTCAGGAGCAGCGGCAAACAATCGTCGATCTGGTCAGCCGGTGCAACGACATAGTCTACGCAGACAAGGCCGTAAGAGAAGGCACGACGCCGTGGGAGCGCGTCTTCAAGTGGAGCGCCGTGGAACAGCACAGGGATGGAATCACCCTGGAGGATTACGGTGTGCCCACGTCCGCTGCGGCTCTTCTCTATTGCATGCCAACTCCAATTGAGAGGGCCGTCATTGCGCAAAAGGCGAAGGCGGCGATGGGTGCCTACCCGAGGCAACTCTCCGCCTCTCCAATGTTTGGGATCATTGCGGTGCGTGATCGCTACTCGTTAAACCAGTGTCTTCAAGCGGGCCGTTTATGGGAACGAGCACATCTCCTGGCAACTTCACGAGGCATCGCTGCCCGCCCGATCAACGAAGCGATCGAGCTCATCGATATCGAGAACGCAGAGGGGCGTCCCCGCGTGACAGAGCCCACGCTGGCAGCGCTTATCGGAAACACCAGCTGGCAACCCATGTTCATGTTTCGCATGGGATACGCGACAAGAAGTGGGTCCGCGAGTCCGCGCCGGGATTTAGCAGAGGTGCTGCAGCAGTAATCGAGACAGGCGAACGCGCGCAACGAACCCGCCTGAGCCCATATTGGATCATTAGTCCTCTGAAACACCCCAGTGTCCGATTATCCTGCCTCTCCTCGATCAGATTCCGGGACACTGGCCGACTTCCCATTACTAATCGGTTCAACTTCCTCGAAGCCCGTTTCCCGGATTGGTGACCAGCCGCCCATGACGAATTGTTTAAAGCCTTAGTTATCGCGGTCGCGCACGTATAATGTCCGCGCATGTCCTTTACCTCTGGCTCAAAGCTTGGCCCTTACGAAATTCAGTCATTAATAGGCGCGGGCGGCATGGGAGAAGTGTACCGTGCGCGCGACACGCGATTACAGCGTGTGGTTGCCATTAAGATTCTTCCCCAATCGCTCGCTTCCGACCATGATCG
Source organism: Acidobacteriaceae bacterium (assembly GCA_003165455.1). Taxonomy (GTDB): domain Bacteria; phylum Acidobacteriota; class Terriglobia; order Terriglobales; family Acidobacteriaceae; genus Sulfotelmatobacter. The sequence continues at coordinate 3,563 of PLUJ01000022.1, forward strand.
TCTGGACCGCTTTCAGCAGGAAGCCCGCATCCTCAGCGCCTTGAATCATCCCAACGTGATGGCGATCCACGACGTTGGCTCGCAGGACGGGGTGCATTTCTTGGTTTCAGAATTTCTCGAAGGCCAGACACTTCGCGAGCGGCTGCAAGCGGGTCCTCTTCCGCAGCGACGGG
>PLUJ01000056.1 GCA_003165455.1 Acidobacteriaceae bacterium
CGTTTCAAACTTGGTCAGGCGAACCGGAGTTCCACCCGCAGCGCTGATCCGCCACAACGAATCGCGGTAATCGGGCTCATAGATAATGATGTTGTCCTTACTCCAGGAACCTCCTCTGGCATTGGGCGCATCCGCCAGAGCGGTGACCGGACCGCCTACAGCCGGAACCTTCTTCAGGCGCTCGTCGGCAAAGAAGCCCACGAATCTGCCGTCTGCCGACCAGAAAGGAAAGGCAGCGCCTTCGGTGCCCTCGATTTTCTTCGCCGCCAGGTCGCTGAGCGACTGGACCCAGATCGAGGGTCGCTCCTTGGCTCCGCGGGCGCAGAACACGACCAAAGTTCCGTCGGGCGAAATGGCCGGCGGACCTGCATAGTCGCCGGTAAACTCAAAGCCCGTCTCCGCAGGCGGAGGCAGATACGATCGCAGCGTTCGTGCCGGCTCGCCCTCCCGCAGGCCCAGCCAGACCATACCCGCAAGCAGCGCCACAACCAGCGCGGCCCAAAGCAGACGTTCAGGGAACCGGCTCCTGGGAACCTCCGGAGGAGCGATGCTGCTGCTCGAACCGCCGCTCGAAATCCAGCGCAACTCGCGGGCAATGTCGGCGGCACTCTGCCAGCGCGCTTCCGGATCCTTCGCCAGACAATCGCCGACTACGTGATCGAGCGCGGCCGGTGCCATCGGCTGAATGGTGGTGACCGCTTCCGGCTCTTTCTCCAGGATGGCCGACGCGACCGAGATCTGGCTTTTTCCTTCAAAGGCTCGACGCCCAGTGAGCATTTCGAAGAGCACGCAGCCGAAGCTGAAGATGTCGCTGCGCGCATCCGCTTCCCGCCCTTGAAGCACCTCCGGCGCCATGAACTGAAACGTGCCCACGATTGTGCCTTGCTGAGTAAGCGTCCCCGGCGGCGGGCTGAGCGCCGAGAGGTTCACCGTTGGAGTGGAAGGCGTAAGGTTGCCTTTTTCGCTCAAAGGCTGAGTGCCCAACGTAGCCACCGCCGGTTTTGCCAAGCCAAAGTCGAGCAGCTTGGCGCCCGATGCCGTGAGCATGATGTTTCCGGGCTTGAGATCGCGGTGCACGATGCCGGCACGGTGCGCTTTCTCGAGGGCCTCGCAGATCTGCACGCCAACTTCGAGCGCCTGCTTCAGGGGCAGCGGCCCTCTTCGCAGCTGCGACTCCAGACTCTCGCCCTGCAAATACTCCATGACAAGGTAGGAGGTTCCATCCTGGCTGCCCACGTCGTGCAGCACACAAATGTGGGGATGATTGAGGGACGAAATGGTGCGCGCTTCCCGCTCGAAGCGCTGCTTGGCTTCAGGGTTTTCAGAAAGATGCGACGGCAGGATCATGACCGCTACGGTACGATCCAGCCGCGTGTCGCGCGCGCGGTACACCTCGCCCATGCCGCCAGCTCCCAGCGGCGATTGAATTTCATATGGACCAAGTTTTGTGCCGGAGGCCAGAGACATGTTTGCGGCCAATTATAGTCCCCGGCAAAAAGAAAGAGAGTGCCAAACTTGGGGGACTGCTTACGGCGAAACCAACCTGCCCCCGAGGGGCACCGGAGCCAGGTCAACCCAGCAATTTTGCGCGTCTTCCCGCACAAAAGTGAGCCGGTCGAGCAGGATGCGGCGGCTGCCGGAGTACTGCTGCCAGCGTTCGCGGGCAATTCCCAAAGCTTGTTGCGCCGCTTGTTCGGTCGGCATTTTCACGATCGTTAAGTGGGGGATGTAAGGCCACTCTTCGGCAAAGGCCAGTGCTTGCGTATTGAACTGGTCATGCAACTCACGCAGACGGGATGCAGCATGACCAACGCGGATGTAAACCGTGGGCGTGGTGGGAACGAAGCTTTCCATGTCGCCCAGAGTTACTTCGAAGGGCTCGGCTTGGCCGCAGATCCCGGCAAGCAGCTGCAACGCAGCGCTTTCCGTTCCCTGCAGAGGCCGTGGCGGCAGAAAGGTGAGATGGGCCCCTAGATGAGGCAAGTCGGGATGCAGCTCCCGCCGGAGGTTCTCCACGAACTCTCCTACTGGGCTTTTCACATACGCGACTAACGCATACCGCAGGGTGAGCATATCCAGCTAAAAATTATAGCGCGCTTCTCTCGTTTATAATTGAAAGAGCCGCTGATCGGAAGAGTTGTTGATGTTGACAAAGTCGGGGCGTAGCGCAGCCTGGTAGCGCACCTGCCTTGGGCGCAGGGGGTCCGCGGTTCAAATCCGCGCGCCCCGACCAATTTTTCCTAAAGCACCAAATCTATAAAGCGGTGGTCCTGCGCCTTAGCGGGATTGCCAGCGCCTCGGATTGCGCCTGCCATGGAAGCAGGCTATCACCACAATCCGATTGTCTTGCACATCGAAGAATATGCCATAGGGAAAACGCCGCACTCCCGCACGGCGACGATTTCGATAGATTGCAGGGAATTGCAACGGATGTTCTGCTAGTGCCTGAACCGTGGCCTCGACCGCCAGCGCGAAACGATCCCCAAGCTCAGACCGAATGTTGTCATACCAAGCCGCGCTTCCAGCAAGTCGTCATTTGCCTCAGGTGTCCAAACGACCGGGAGTGTCACGGTTTCTCAAACAAGCCTGCTCGGACTTGCTGCCATGGGATGACATCGGAAGGTTTTTGCTCATGCCGAGCGATGCGGTAATCGAGCTCTGCCCGTTGCGCGTCAGTCAGTAATACTGCGTCCGCTTCCAGGCTTTCCCAGACTGTATCCAGCAGTTCCGCCTTCTCCGCGGGAGAGAGGCTGTTTATCTGCTCTCGAAAATCGCTCATATGCCTAAACCAGCGCGGTTTTCTTGGTCAGGCAAGCGTTCTAATCGCGCAGAGCGTCAAGCGCCCTCTGTAATACTAAAGGGGCACGCGTGATCCAGAAAGATCACTACGGAACGATCGCTGCCGCGCCGTCGATCGCATCTTTCTTTATAGCGGCCAACGCTTCGTTCGCTTGATCCAAAGAGAATACGGTCACCTTTGGTTGCAGCCGGATGTCGGCGGCGATCTTCAGAAAATCCCGGGCATCGGCGCGCGTCATATTGGCAACGCTGCGGATTTGGCGCTCACCCCACAGAAGCCGGTCGTAATCGAATTCCGGAATGCGATCAAGATGGATGGCGTTGATCGCGACCACTCCTCCTTTTCGCAGGCTGGCGAGCGCCGCAATGACAACATCGCCGCTGGGAGCGAAAGTAATGGCGCGGTCAAGCGCGGCGGGCGGTTGATCGGTTTCGCTGCCCACCCACTTCGCGCCTAACGATTCCGCCAACTTGCGATGCGACGCTCCGCGCGTGGAGACATACACTTCGCAGTTCCACGAATGCAAGACCGCAATCGCAAGGTGCGCGGATGCACCAAAGCCAAAAAGTCCGACGCGGTCGCCGCGTTCAACCCCTGCCACGCGCAAGCTGCGGAAGCCGATGATTCCGGCGCACAGAAGAGGTGCGGCGTGCAGATCGTCGAGCTCTGGCGGCAGCTTGAAAACGAAATCATTGCGCGCGCACGCGTACTCCGCATAACCGCCATNNCGCTGCGCGCTGCAGCATACTCCGCATAGCCCCCATCGACGGTATATCCGGTGAAGGCCGGAGCATCGCAAAGATTTTCCATTCCACGACGGCAGTACGGGCAATCTCCGTCGACCCCGCCAATCCATGAAACTCCGACGCGCGTTCCCACCGGAAGATCGGGAGTTCCGCCCTCGACAATATCTCCGACAATCTGGTGGCCGGGAACAAGCGGCTCTTTTCGCGAGGGTAAATCTCCTTCCACGATGTGCAGATCGGTTCGGCAAACCCCGCAGGCGCGGACCTTCAACAGAACTTGATCGGGAGCGCGCCTAGGCTGGGGAATCTCTTGAATCCGCAGCGGTGTTTTCGCGTTTTGGAATAGGGCAGCTTTCAATGTAAGCTCCGCTTCGAGATGTCGGACAATCCCACAACTCGCAATCACACATCTCGCAGGATAGCTCCGCTTTTCGATCCGCTCAATGCGTCCCGTCCTGTAGATGCTTTAGGTATACAGCCGAGGAAGTAAGGTAGAACCGTTAGCCCAACGCGTTCGCGGGATCGCGAAGGGCGTCGCAGAGATCGTTCATGAACATTGCGGCGCGGGCGCCATCGGCCACGCGGTGATCACTGGATAAAGACAAGGTCATCATTGGCCGAACGGCGGGCTTGCCTTCCACCACGACCACACGGTCTGCAATCGCTCCCACGGCCAGGATGGCGGCTTGAGGCGGGGTGATGATCGCGGTGAAGCGATCGATATGGAACATGCCAAGATTGCTGATGGTGAACGTAGCATCCGCAATATCGGCGGGGCGAAGCTTGCCAGCGCGAGCGCGTTCGGCGATGGCGTGCCGCTGGGTAGCGATTTCCGCAAGGCTGGCAGTGTGCGCGTTAGGAATGACCGCGGCCACTACGCCGTCATTCACCGCGATCGCGACTCCCATATTCACATGATCGTGAAGGCGAATACCTTGCGGCGTGTAACTTGAATTCAATCGTGGATGTTTGAGGAGAATGCGCGCCGCCAGCGCGACGAGGAGATCGGTGTGGGTAAATCGGATGTGATGAGTTCGCTCAATCTCGGGGAGCAATCTTTCGCGAAAGGCATTGAGCGCAGTGGCTTCAACTTCACGCGCAACGAAAAAATGCGGGACTGTCGTCCAGCTTTCGGTGGTGCGCTCCGCCATTAAACGGCCAAGGGTACTGGGCACTTCCAAGGCGCCGGATTTTGACGAAGAGATTGACGAAGCGGCGGTGGCACCCGCTTCCAGCGGAGCCGAGTNNTGCCTGCACGTCCGATGCGAGAATTTCACCACTCGCACCCGTTCCCCGCACCGTGGAAATGTCCACGCCCAACTCTTTCGCGAGACGCCGGGCCTTCGGAGAAATCCTTGCGGATGAAGTGGGAGACTGCACAGTTGTCGCCGACGCTGGCGAAGCCGGGGCTTCAATCTTTATTGAAGAACCGGCGC
>PLUJ01000010.1 GCA_003165455.1 Acidobacteriaceae bacterium
TACCTCTTCGACCGGGGAGTAGTTGGAGAGGCCTATTTACGCGGACTCGGGTTGCGCAATGCAAGCCACCTGCGGGACGTGCTCGGCATACAGCCGCGAGCAAAGGCCAAACAACTTCTCTACGACCTCTTTGGAAAGCTTGGGAAAGACTTCAACGGCGATCTGTTTAGCGATAATCTCGACGCGGAAGCCAGGCAGGTTTCCGCCTCGAATATAGACCCTCTGGACGATTTCTTCCGGGCGACCGAGGTTAAGACCGGCCAGACTTCCTTCTGGACCTTGACTTTGCGGCGATTCCCATCGAGGCCATCAGTGCTATTTACGAGCGGTTCCTGAAGACTACTGAAAGACTTGAGGGCGCTTTCTATACGCCCCGGTTCCTAGCTGAGCTTGTGCTCGACATTGCACTCTCCAGTTCACCCACATTGCTTGACCTCCGCTGCCTCGATCCCGCGTGCGGCTCGGGAATTTTTCTGGTAGGCATGTTCAATCGTATGGCGGAGGAATGGACTGGAGCCAATCCCCAGGCTCGAAATGACAGGCGAGCCAGGGAACTCCGTAAGCTCCTTTGCAGCCTCCGCGGTGTGGATATCAACCCCACTGCATGCCGGATCACAGCGTTCAGCCTGTACCTTGCGTACCTGGATCAGCTTTCGCCGAGGGACATTCGTGAACTGCAACAGAACGGACATAAACTGCCGAGGCTCATCCACGATTCGAAAGCCGCAGGGCAAGCGAAGGTTGAAGGCAATATCTGGTGCGCGGATTTCTTCGCAGAAGGGGCAGATTATCTCGCCGATGCCGATCTGGTGGTAGGTAATCCGCCATGGGGTAGCAATGCGGTTCCCGACACGCCCGCAGCGAACTGGTGTGCCAACCATCATTGCCCGGTCCCCGACAGACAGATCTCGGCGGCATTCGTCTGGAAAGCGGCCCATCACGTATCGGAGAGCGGGAAGATTTGTTTGGTGCTGCCTCACGGCACCATTTTTAATCACAGCGCTACCGCGCTGCAGTTTCAACGGACTTTCTTCAAACGCCACGCAGTTGACCGCGTGCTCAATTTGGTGGACTACCAATTCTTCTTGTTTGAAGAGGCCCGCCATCCCGCAATTGTGATGAGTTACGGAAAGAACCGCCAGAGGATCGGTGCAGCCTAACCACTGGTGAGGTGCTGGACGACCTCGAAGGCGAGGACGCTCCGCAAATTTGGAAGCAAAGATATTGGGCAACGGCGAGAGACAGACGATTGATTGATCGTTTGTTGCTTTATCCTCGCTTGCGCGACCAGGTACGGCAGAGCCGAGAAAACTCGCCCGCTAAGCCTTGGCTGATAGCCGAAGGCTTTCAGCCGATCGGTCAAAACGACGATCCCAAAAAAGCGAAGCCTTTGCACCTGACATCGAAGCTGTTCATTGACGCCACGTCGCCGTATCTTGACTTGTTCTTGTCTCACGCAGAATGTGCTCAGCTCCCGTCGAAAGACCTGAGCTTAAGGCGGACTTCCAATCCATTAGTATTCCGCGCGCCGCACGTTTTGGTCGCCAAAGGATTCACGAAGGTAGCTTATGCCGACTTCGACGTGTCTTTTCGTCACGCCCTCCGCGGAATCAGCGGACCGAAAGAAGACCGGGAGTTGTTTATCTTTCTGGCGGCATATCTGCGGTCCTCGCTTGCAAGGTACTTTTTGTTTCAAACGTCTTCGAATTGGGGAATCAGCCGACAGGAAGTTCACGTAGAAGAATTGCTGCGCCTGCCCTTTCCGCTGCCTGACCGACTGCCAACCCCAAAGCGAGCTTGGGAAATCGTCAAGCAAATTAGTCAGATAGTCACCACAGCCAGCACAAATGCTACGCAGCCACTTGTCAATCGTCAGGATGTTGTGCAGGCTGCAACCGCCTCGATTGAAACTTTGATCGACGAGTACTTTGACGTTCTCCCCTTGGAGAAAACCCTAGTCGATGACACCATGCGCGTCATAATCCCGAGTGTACGTCCGAGCAGGGCGAATCCGACTATCCCCACGATTACGCCCAGCACAACAGAGCAACAGATGCAGTACGTGCAGCGGTTGTGCGCCACTCTTAATGGCTGGGCGAAAAATGGCCCAGTCTCGGTTCAAGGGCACGCCGCGAGTTCCTCGAACCTCGGGATTGGTCTTGCAGTTTTGAAAAAGATCCGCGCGGGCGATCCTCCGTCGGCGCCACCCGATGATTTCGGCGATCTCCTCATTGCGCTAGACCATCTGCGTCAGGTCACATCGCAAAAGCTCAACACTCTTGAACTGATGCGTGGTGCGAAGGTTTTTGACCAGGACCGCCTATATCTCGTAAAGTTAATTGGCCAACGATTCTGGACGGAAACGGCAGCTTTGAACGACGCGGACGAAATTGTCGGCAGCATCCTCATGCAGACAGGGCAGGGGGTGGCGTGAGCATTATCGGTACTCCCTCTGAATGGGCCGACCTGATCGACTCGATGGTGCCCGAAATCCTCAACCTAGTGATAGCGAGCTGGCAAGAAATGCCGCCGACAGCACAGGATGAGAAGGAAGACAACATAACCATCGCATTGTGGCGCATTTTGGTCCAAAACCGGACCGCTCGCGGTCTGATGTTTCAGATACGTACACAAGTTGTGGAGTTGGACCCCATGCCCGGAGAGGAGCTCGGGCGGATGGACATTGCTTTCATCCCCCTGGTTCCGAGCGAGGACATCTATTTTTGTCTGGAGAGTAAGCGCCTGAATATTTTGAAGAATGGCCAACGCCGTGCGCTTGCGTCAGAATATGTTCTCTACGGCATGTTGAGATTCGTCACCGGCCAATATTCCAAGGCGGTTCACCATGGCGGAATGATAGGGTATGTTCGCGATGGCAATGTTTCCGGTGCGACCAGCAACGTAGAAGACAATATCCGGCAGCGACACAAGGAACTGTGTATGACTCCGCCCGGAGCCTTCGTGACATCGACGATCCTAAAGGGTGATGCGCGGGCTAGAGAGACTCACCATCAGCGCGCCCATGAGACGAATCTCTTCCGCATCCATCACCTGTTTATGGCGACCCCAGTTCCGGCCGCAAAATCTTGAGGTCCTCAGATGAAAGTTCCAAAGCACTCACTGCGAAAAATCGTCACCTTCCTTAATAATCCCGACGAAGATGGCGGCTTTTGGTTACCGAATATACAGCGGCCATTCGTTTGGAGTGAAGAGAAGACCTGCCGGTTATTCGATTCCATCCTCCGCGAATATCCCATTAGCACACTCCTGGTCTGGAAGACTAAGAGCACGATTCGGCGCCGCAAGTTCATTGACAATTTCCTGCCGCCGCACCGGCACCAACTAACTGCTTTTTATGTACCGGAGGACGACAAGAAAAAGTGTCTGGTTCTTGACGGCCAGCAACGCCTGCAAAGCCTGTACATCGGCCTGAAGGGCAGTTACGAAGGCCGAGAACTATATCTTGATATTCTCAGCGGCGAAGTTGCCGCACCAGATGACGTGAAATTCAAGTTTGAGTTCCTTGAAGCCGATAAAGGGAAATTTCCATGGATTAAGTTTAAGGACTTGGTGTTCAGTAAGCAGGACATGCTCACCGTAGCGGAAGGGCTAGTGAAGCACGCCGGACGAGCTCTTAACGATTCGGAGAAGCAGAAAATTAGCAAACACGTTGCTCTCGTTTTTAAGGCATTCCACAGCGACGATGGGATCGCGTATCAGGAACTGGACAGTATTGAGAACGAAGACCTTTATACCGAGGATGACGTAGTAGAGGTTTTTATTCGAGCCAATTCCGGCGGTACGCCGCTCGGCAAGTCGGATTTGCTGTTTTCTTTGCTTACCTCGACTTGGGACAACGCGGACGACCAAATGGAAAGCTTGCTGGAGAATTTAAATCGGCACGGCTTCGGGTTTACCCGCGATTTTATTCTCAAGACCTGCCTTACATTGCTTGACCAGGGTGCGCGTTACGACGTTGAGAAGTTCCGCAAGAAGGGTGTTCGCCAGGATATCGAAGAAAAGTGGGACGATATTTCCAATGCGATTGAAGACGTGCTCGATTTCGTAAGACAAAAGACCTTCGTCCAGTGTGACAAGGCCTTACCCTCCTACTTGCTACTGATCCCGCTGGTTTATGTCCGATACCACTTTCCGAAGCAGTGGGCTCAGGCGAAAGACGTGGAGACGTATCTTGTTCGGACAGCGCTAACTGGAGCCTTCAGCGGAACCCCGGATCAATTGATCGATTTGTTGGTAAAACAGCTGAAAACTATTGGCCGATTTGATCTAACCGAAGTCTTCGGCACTATCCGTTCTGAAAACCGCTCGCTGGAGCTCACCGAAAATCGTCTTTGGGAGATGGGCTACGGGTCGGACACCATCCACCTTATTTTCAATCTCTGGTATTCCTTCAATTACACTCCCTCCTACGACAACAATCTGCCGCAGGTCGATCACATCTTCCCGCAAAGCCTTCTGCGGAAAGTGAAGATGAAAAACCCGGATAACGGCAAAATGAATTTAACTCGCTACAAGGCAGACGATCGCGACCAACTCGCCAATTGTATGCTCCTTACAGCCGCGGAAAATGGCGCAGGCGGAAAGAGCGATACGGCACCGGATCAATGGTTCAAGGATAAAACGGATGAATATTTGGACAGACATCTGATTCCAAAAGATGCCGCACTTTGGAAGCTCGAGCAGTTTGGCGACTTTATTGTGGCGAGACAGGCGCTTATTCGCGAGAAATTCAAGTATCTACTTGCTGGCACTTCCACGGTCGCCACATGATCTCCTCTGATGCTCAATGAATAATCCCGCGTGACCAGCCTGGGAAGGCGCAGGATTAGCGGTCGAGCCATCGAGCTATACCCCGCCGTTGCGCGCGCGCATCACTAAATGAAAAACAATTCCCGTTTTTGGACGCAGCTTGCCCGTCCCCTCAGTACGTGATAATCCGGTTTATCGCGTGGGAAGTCAGCTGCTCGATGACGACGTACTGACCATCAGTGGCCAGCTATCCGTTAAAGGCGCACGCGCAAATCCTTCCTATTAGAAAGGAAGCGCTCAAGCTCGGTATTGTGGTATTGCGCAAGAAATTCATATTTTTCCCTCACTGCACCCCTTGTGCCACGGCGAGCTGACACAATCATCGCTTTGTGTTGCTCAAAGAAACCGGAGAGATTGCGCATGTATCCATCCTCCATAATCTGGCCTCTTTCATCCAGCGGCGCCTTCATGTAGGCATCGCGCGTAGCTTTGTCATATTGCCAATCCAGCGACGGTGCCACCAGCCGAAGGTAATTGATAAACCTAATTCGTTTTCCAGACTTGGGATGTTTAAATGAACTGAACTGGTCCGGGAAGGGATCGGAGTCTTTGCTATAAAACTTGCGCCCAGGGTGATCGCGCAGCAAATAGTAGAGCGGGTCTGATACGGCGATTACGGGATAACACGCGCGGTCGCGTTCCGCTTTGTAGGCTCTGACCATCGCGGGACTAACGAGCAAGTCTCTTGCCCTATCGTAGTACCAAGACCCAATGTCAATACCGCCTCGCAGGAAGTGGCCGCCGAGCGCGCAGCGGCTTTGACTGATAGCGATGTCCCAGATTTCCGAACCGAGAACATCAAACGCTCCCTCGACTTTCACCATTTCCGTTTCAAGGGAAACTGCGAGGATGACGCAATCAGAGAATGCCAGTACGGTCTTGTCCAGGATGCTGTGTACCTCATTGGTCGATTTCTTTGCAGAACGATATTCGAAGAGCTCTCTGATCTTCTCAACATCAGACGCAATGGCCAGTAGATCTTCTTCGGTTTTCACAGTCTCAACCCGATCCGAAAACCCCAGCAAATCAAGAAAACCTACCATCGCGAGAGTCGTTCTTACGCCGCTTTCCTCGGCGGGCGTCTTAGGTTCTTCTACCTCTTTCGGACCCGCAGCCGTGCGCGCGGCAGCCGCCTGTTTTTTTAGAACTTCGTTCACCAGCATAGCTATCACTTAAACGCAATCCTACGCTCAATCTCACTCAACGTTGCCAAATCCTTGCGCCGGTCGTAGAGCTTCGTCGTGCGAGGGTCCGAGTGATTCGCCATATCCTGAGCGGCTTCCAGCGCGCCGCCATTATGAAGAAACACCATAATTCCCGTCCCGCGGAATGTGTGATTGCAGAATTCCTCTGATAGTCCCGCTGCGATGCAACGCTCTTTTACGACGCGGAGCATGTCGCGCCGGCTGATGGCCTCTCCTGTGAGCCTATGAGACTTGTCGAGTGTCTGGAAGAGGGGAGCCTGGCCCGCGGTGCCTGCCTCCTTTATATATGCATCCAGAAACTCTTCCGCTTCCCGGTGCAGCCAAACCAGCTTCTCCTTGTTGCCTTTCTCCATAAGCCGCAGCCGGGCCCGCTTCCCTTCGAGCCGGTAATCGCCCAGGCTTAGCCCGACAACCGCGCTGACCCTCGCAAACGTGTAGGCCATAATGGCAATGACGGCTCGGTCCCGCAGACCTTTTAGATCCGCAACCTCTTTATGCCCCCCACCGTGTTTCCGCGGTATCTTTACCTTTCGCACAACGGGGATGGAATCGAGCAACTGGCGCATCTGCTCGGCCTCCATAATCGGCGTGATGCCGATCTGGCGGCTGAATTTAGGTCCTTTGACGAACATCGCCGGGTTATCAGGAACAACCTGCTTGATGACGAGCCAGTTGAAGAGACCGCGCAGCGCCGCCAGGTGCTGCTTGATGGACGGCGGGCTCATTTCCTTGGATTCGATGTAGGCGGAAACATGCAGCGGGCGGATATGAGCCAGCTGCAGGCCATTGTCTTGGCACCAGGCGCAGAATTGTCCGACCGCCGTCATGTATGCCGCGCGCGTGTTCTTGTTCCGAATTGTGGCCGCGAAGAATTCGAGGAAATGCTCGCTGGCTTTATCGCCGGCCGCGGCGATGAGAGCGGGGAGGGTAGAGCGGGGGAGGGCGGCCATGATCTCGGTGGAACGACCACGCATGCCCTGCCCGCCTCTATCCCTGTTGACTGAGGAATTGGGTCCAGGTGAGCGACGATGGCTCACCGAGAACTGCCTCACGCAGTTTGTCGCATGCGCGGGCCGCCGATTCCTTTGTCCAACCTTGGAATCGGTAACCCTCGTCGCCGCTGACGCTCATGAAGAACGGCATCGCACTCTANNAGTTTATACGCACGCTCTCCATAGCCCATTCCAATTGAACGGTCAACCAGATTACGACCCATAACCTCCTTTATGGGTGGTAATCCGTCGCCGCAAAATCCTTTCCATTTATTAACAATTGTAGGCATTATCGATGCATGATCGATCCGATCCTGAGCCTTGCCGTTTCGGTGTACCACAATAAGGGTATCTATTCACTGTTGCTAGGTTCCGGCATTTCTCGCTCTTCGGGAATCCCGACCGGCTGGGAAATCGTCCAGGATCTCATCCGAAAAATAGCGCACCTGAGAAAAGAACAATGTGAGCCCGACCCAGACGCCTGGTTCACGCGCACTTTCGCTCTGGAACCTAAATATTCTGATGTTCTTGACCAGATCGCCAAGACGCCGGCCGAACGGTCGCAGGTGCTGCGAGGTTATTTTGAGCCTACTGAGGAGGAACTAGCCGAGGGCAGGAAAAGACCGAGTCCAGGGCACAAATCAATTGCCCAGTTGATTGCCAGAGGCTACATCCGCGTTGTCATAACGACGAATTTCGATCGTCTTCTTGAGCAGGCGCTCGGGGAAATCGGTATTCAGCCAGTTGTAATCAGCACGGCAGACTCTGTTCGCGGGGCTCTCCCCCTCGCGCACTCACCTTGCACCATAATTAAAATAAATGGCGATTACCTCGACACGCGGCTTAAGAACACGCGCGGTGAGCTTGAACGTTATGACGATCAGACTGACAAGCTCCTCGACCGGGTGTTCGACGAATACGGCCTCATTATCGCGGGCTGGTCCGCTGAGTGGGATTTAGCTCTCTGCGCAGCGCTACAACGATGTCCCAATCGCAGATTTGCGACCTACTGGGCGCTGCGTGGTCCAGCCAAGGCAGCCGCAACGGACCTCATCGCTCTGCGAAGCGCAACCATCGTTCAGATCGCAGACGCCGATGCATTCTTCCGTGAGCTTGATGAAAAGGTCGCCGCGCTGGAGACATTCTCCATCACAGATCCGCTGTCCACATCGGTAGCTATCACGCGACTGAAAAAATATCTTTCAGCCGAGACCTACAAAATTAGTCTTTCGGATCTCGTTTCAAATGAGACAGAGAGAACGCACCGGGCAATCACGGACTCGCGATTTTCACCGCAGACCCCTCACAACCTGACTGGGGAACTCATCTTGAAGCGAATGCAAATTTACGAGGCGGAACTGGGTGTCCTTCTCGCGATGCAGGTATGTGGTGCATATTGGGCCAATGCGGCACAGAGTGACATATTCTTCAGAAGTTTCAAACGAATCGCAGACCAAAGCGGGCGTGAGGCCGGCAAGGTAATCTGGGTAAGCCTCAGGCGTTATCCTGCGTTGGTGTTGTTATATGGATTGGGACTCGGAGCACTTGCCAATGCAAACTACCGCTTCCTGAAAGCCCTTTTTGACCTCAAACTTCGCGTCGATTCCTACAAACCTAATGAGCCANNCTCCGCTTTCAAACCACTTGTATGAAGTCCTGCGCGAGCCGCTCCGTGAATACCTGCCCGACGATGCCGTGTATGAAGCCACCTTCGATTGGCTGGAGTTCTTACTCTGCCTAGCTCACATTGACCTGCAAGTCACCCGCTCTCAGCTTCGCGAGGACAAAGCCAAAGATCCGGAATTCTA
>PLUJ01000296.1 GCA_003165455.1 Acidobacteriaceae bacterium
CAGTATGGCACTTTCGGCATCACCAATTCCGGCCACCTTGTGCCAACTCTCTCCAGGTTGCCCGGCTACCCTGCGTTTCTTGCCGCCATCTTTGCCATCTTCGGCTGGAGCAATTTTCGCGCAGTTCTCCTGATTCAGGCGATGGTTGACCTCGGAACCTGCTTTCTCCTAGCCGATCTTGCCCGCCGCCTTTTTTCTGAGCGCGCCGCCAAGGCCGCGTTCATGTGGGCCGCCTTGTGTCCCTTCCTAGCGAATTATTCCGCGGCCGCTCTAACGGAAACGCTGGAGATTTTCTTCACCGCCCTCGCTCTGGACTTTGCAATCACGGGACTTCCAGGTCTTCGAACCACCGCCACACTTCCATCAAAGACTGCGCCCTGGTTCGGATGCGGCCTTTCCATCGCCGCTTGCATTTTGTTGCGTCCCGATGGAGGTCTTCTTCTAGCGGCCGTCGGGATCTATCTTCTTTGTCGCCTTTTAATGACTTTCTTAGATCGCACCGGAAATCCACCGAAACCTTTCCCGATTCTCAGCGCCGGAATAATCCTAGCCCTCTGCGCTCTTCTTCCGCTGGTGCCCTGGACGCTTCGCAACCTAATAACTCTGCATCATTTCGAACCGCTCGCGCCCCGCTATGCCAATGATTCCGACGAGCCTCTCATGCCAGGATTCAATCGCTGGTCCAAGACGTGGATGGTCGACTACGTCTCGGTCGAGGAAATTTACTGGAACGTTCCCGGAGACCCCATCGATATCAATCGCCTGCCCAAACGCGCTTTTGACTCACCCCAGCAACGAGAGCAGACCGCACAGCTCTTCACCGATTACAACCAGGACCATGACATAACCCCTGAACTCGACTCGAGCTTTGCCGCGCTCGCCGCAACCCGAATTCACGCTGCACCACTGCGCTACTATCTATGGCTTCCCGCGATGCGCGTCGCCGATATGTGGCTGCGTCCGCGAACCGAGCTGCTGCCTTCTGACCCGCGTTGGTGGGACTTTAACGACGAACCTACCTGGCTCGCAGTGAGCATCGCCTTCGGCGTGATAAACCTGGCCTATGTCGTCGCAGCAGCGGCAGGCCTGATGCGCTCGCGCGCATTTGTTGGCATTGGATTGTTCATTCTATTTCTGGTCTTGCGCTCGCTCTTCCTCGGCACTCTGGAAAATCCGGAACCCCGCTATACCCTCGAATGCTATCCCATCGTCATTGTGGCCGCAGCCGCGTTGTTCAGCCGGACTGCCCTCAAAAAAGCACAGAGTCTCACATAAACCTTTCGAATGCCCATGCTGCGAGAAGTCCAGCATTCAAACGTTTCACCCAACCTGCCAGTAAAGATTCTTCTTGAACATCGTCCCGTGAAAGTTGCACAATAGCGCCCCATCAGGTCCCACAGGGTCTCGTCCGTTCGTCTGCTTGGCTCAGGCGGGTCCGTACAAAGGAGAATCCTAATGCCGACTCGCAACGCTGCTGTCAGCGTTTTCCGAACCCTTGCGATTCTGTTGTCCGCGCTCATGATCGTGGTCTTCTCGGCCCATGATCTCGCGGCCCAGCAGGCAACCGCATTGCTAACCGGAACCATTAAAGACGCGAGCGGCGCAGTTGTCCCCGGTGCCAAAGTTACTCTCAAGAACTCCGCCACCAACGTTACCCGGGTGGCTAACTCCAACAAAGACGGAGATTATGTCTTCACATCCATCCCCATCGGCCCCTACGAACTGGAGGTCGAGCGTCAGGGCTTCAATAAGTCCGTGCGAAAGGGAATCACTCTCGAGATCAATCAGAATGCCCGCCTGGATGTAGTGCTTCAGGTTGGCGCTGCATCCCAGGTAGTCGAGGTGTCGGCCGACGTAACTCAAGTCGACACCGTCAGCGACACTATCGGAAACAGCGTGGTTGGAGAAACCATTCAGCGCGCTCCGCTCAATGGCAGAAACGTTTTGGATCTCGCTTTACTCCAGCCTGGCGTAACGGAAACCAACGGGGACTCAGGCGCCGCCGGAAACTATAGCATCGCCGGCGGTCGAACCGACTCCGTTACGTTCCTCTTGGACGGAGGCTTGAACAATAACCTGCTCGATAACAGCGTGGTCTTCAACCCCAATCCCGACACTATCGCCGAATTCCACATTCTCGAAAGCAACTATTCGGCTGAATACGGCCGCAATGGCGGGGGCGTGATCAGCGTCGTTACCAAGTCTGGAACCAATCAATGGCACGGAAGCGCCTTCGAGTTCCTGCGCAATGACGATTTCAACGCCAATGACTATTTCAATATCGCCAATGACCTTCCTCGGAATGTTCTGAAACGCAACCAATACGGCGCAACTTTCGGAGGCCCAATCACCATTCCCCACCTCCTGAACGGCAAGGACCGCTTTTTCTTTTTCGTGGGATATCAAGGCCAAAGGCTCTCCCAACAGGAAACCACAGGCTCGAACACCGTGTTCACCCCGGCGGAGTTGACCGGAGACTTCTCGCAGGCGGCTGGAGCAAATGGGACCAACCCGAACGGGCCCGACCCGGGGGTGGCCTGCTTCCTCACTGGTTATTTCTACAACAGCCCCAGCGCGCCCGATGGTACCGGGTGCGGCACCGACGCCAATGGCAATCCGATTCAGGGCCCCGCTCACCCTTATTTCCAATCGAATCCAGCCTTGGCCCAGCAAGCCATTATCGACCCGACAAAAATTAGTCCGTTCGCCTCCAAATACATTGCTTTAGGGCTCATTCCCACGAATCCCGCCGGGGTTGCGGATTACCAGGGCGCGCACGCCGACAACAACAACGAGCTGACCACGAAATTCGACTTCATCTTCAGCGAGAAAGACAAGTTGAGCGCCACGGTTGGCGGATTCCGCAATCCGCAATTGAACCCCTTTGTGTTTGCCAGCGTGCCGGGTACGCCGAACCTTTCTAAGATCGACAATTACTACACCAATGCGGCTTACACTCACACTTTCTCGTCAAACCTTCTGAATGAATTCCGGCTCTTCGTGCAACGAAATAACGTTTTGCAGGATAAGCCCGCAAGAACACTGCCCAACGCTTCCCAACTCGGCATCGGCATCCATCAGGACGATCCGCAAGGCCCACCGAACCTCTGGTTCGACAACAATTTTTATGTAGGATTCAGCGAACAAGGCCCCACCACGCTGGTGAATACCACGTTCGGATACACCGACACGCTCAGCTACATCCACGGAAAGCACAATTGGAAATTTGGCAGCGGCATCTCTGCATTCCGCAACAACACCGTCTACGATTATTACGTTAACGGGGAATTCGATTTCTATGCCGGGGGCGCGGCAACTGACGATAACTCGCTGGCGGATTTTATTCTCGGCATCCCCTCTCAGTACTTTCAGTATCCCCATGCTCCATCGAATATTCGGAGCAAGTCCTACTATGGTTTCGCGCAGGACGAATGGCGCGTGACCAAACGTTTGACCTTGGATTTGGGCGTCCGCTACGAATACAACTCGCCAAAAGAAGATACCGAAGGCCGCTCGTTCTCGCTCATTCCGGGGCTCCAGTCTACGGTCTTTTCCGGCGCTCCTCGAGGAATGGTCTTTCCCGGAGATCGCGGCGCACCGGGCGGCGTGAATTTTCCTGATTACACCAACTGGGCGCCGCGCTTTGGTTTTGCCTTTGACCCCTCGGGAAATGCCAAAACCAGCATCCGCGGCGGCTTCGGAATGTTTTACGATATCTTGAAAGGCGAAGACAATCTTCAATTCAACGGCCAGCCGCCGTTCTTCTCCAGCGTGGGATTAACCTTCCCCACTTTTGCGGGCACCGGCGCCTCGAACTATTTTTCAGACCCGTTTGGCGCCGCGGGTGTTCCCGACCCCTTCCCCTCGCATCCTCCCCCGTCCAATCTTAATTTCGCTACGGCCGGTTTTCTTCCCATCAACAGCGGCGGAAGCGTCTACTTCGTCGATCCGCATTTGAAGACGCCGATCAACTATCAGTACAACCTCAGCGTGCAGCATGAACTGGCGCGCAGCACGGCGGTTGAAGTGAGTTATGTTGGCAATCTTTCGCACGGCCTCACTTCGCTGATCGATGTTAACCCATTCGTGCTCGGCACCACCGATCGGATTGACAATCTCGGCGCAGGCGACAGCTCGTGCCCGGACTACTCGGGAAACAGTAGTTCAAATAATTACGGCACTTGCAGCTTTGGCTCCGCGCCGGAGTTCAAGAACGTCAGCAACGCCTTCTACAACAGCATGCAGGCCAGCCTGAACCGGCAACTCGTCGACTCTCATTACCTCGGCCGAACTTATTTCACGTTGGCGTACACCTACGGTCACAACATTGACAACGCCTCCGGCTTCCGGCAAAGAAATAGCACGGTTCCCTCCTACGCGCCGAATTTATTCCGCGCCTCCAGCGATCAGGACATTCGCGATCGCATCACCTTCAGCGGCGGATGGGACCTGCCCTTTGACCGCTTCACCGGCTCGGCGCCCAAGCGTCTTACCCAGGGTTGGAGCCTGTTCCCAATCGTCACTTGGCGAACTGGCCTGCCCTATGACGTCTTCGCCAACCTGGGCGAGGAATACGCCTACAATGCCGAAGGTCCCTCCGGCGCAGGGGATCCCTTCAACGCTCACGCCAACATAGTCGGACCTCTGAACAAGCTGAACCCGCGCATCACCCAGACCTTCACCGGCAACACCGGCAAGTACTATTTCAACCCCAATAGCCTGAGCAACGCGCAGTGCGGCGATGAAAATGATCCCGTGCCCGGCTGCGTGCCGGGACCCGGAATTCTGCCCGCCGATTCCCAGGTGGTCGCCGATCCAGCGCTCGCCACATACGGAACGCTGCCCCGCAACTTCCTGCGCGGGCCGGGCTATGTCAATTTTGACCTGGCATTTTCGAAAACCACATCCATTACCGAAAAAGTGAAATTCGAATTCCGTACCGAATTCTTCAACATCTTCAACCACTCCAATTTCACGAATCCAGGAATTATCAACAACGGTAACGGGGGATATAGCGGGGGGGCTGGTGGCACGAACCCAAACAGTTCTCAGTTCGGTCAAATCACCTCAACTTACGATCCACGGATCATCCAACTGGCGGGGCGCCTTTCGTTCTGAGGGCGAACCGAGGCTTCTGACGGTTCCACGCTTNNACGGGGAAGTTTGCTTGACCACGAGGAGGGGCCATTGAACGCCGGGAGCGCAAGCGAATGTCGCGCCGCCCCTACGCCAGCGGTGAATCACTCATGCGGAACCGCGTTCGTACATGCTCGGAAATCAGCTCAATGGCCGGGCGGTTACTCACCGGATCGCTCTGGGCCAAATACTTCATGGCCTCTACCAGCAACCGCTGGCCATCCACATAGCGAGGATCGGAGCCGCGTTCTCTTTTTGTGGGACGACCCAACTTCGGCGGGACTGGAATGGTGAACACTTTAGCCATGTTTGAACTCAAATGAGGGTTCTAAAGGCAGTATAGCGCCCACGGTGCACTTTCTAGAACAACATTCTTCCCTATATAACTCAACTACTTACCCGTTGGGCGTCTCGAATTTCGTCTTATTCGACGTTTTCAGGTGAAAAACGTCGTTGTTGATCTTGGCAGGCATTTTTATCGAAGTATATTTCGCCACATGGTAATCACCCTGGTTTTGGACCAGTCTCTGCTGAACCGAAATCCCCCGAGCTAAATCGATCCACAAAATGATCTGCGGAAAATTATTCCGCAATTTGTCGCTCTTCGGAATCAACTGAAGTCTCCCGGTCGGCACGTTGTCGATCGTCTCTTCGCCCTGAAAAGTTACGTCGAAGGATTTTTTCAACTCCTGGCCACTTCCTCCGAATCCCAGAACCAGAAAGCTTTCCACCTGTTGTTGATTCGCGCCCACCGAATACTGCATTACCCGATTGATTTTGGGTTGATAGATCTGCAGCTTCCCATCCTTGTAGAGGACGAACTTCTGGTCGGGCTCCTTGATGTCGGCCATCATTTCGATCTGTTGGCCGTTACGGCGGTAATAGACCGTACCTTTCTGGGTGTCGGTTTCCTCCACTACCTTTTGGAATTGATCCCAAACAAAGTCGGCCTGCGCGGATTGAAACTTGGCGGACGCATCATCCATTGCCTTCAGTACGGTGGTTAGCGTGGGCGGAGTCTGTCCTTGTGCGCCGGCCAAGGAATGGAACAGCATCAACCAGAGAACGCCGATGGTCAGCAAGCGAAATCGCCTCACTATTGTCTTTTCACCCAAACTCGATAGCCCTGCACCTTGCCAGAGTGGTCAAAAATACCTTCGTACCGCACAATCGAGACGGCGCCGGAGATCGGCTCGATGACGTGCAATAACTGATCGTGCACAGAGCCATCGTTTGTCCCGGTAACCGCGCTGGCGGAGATTTCGTAGAGCAATCCTCCCTGCCCATCGAGAGTTACGACAACATCCGTCTGATGCAGCGTACGCGGAACCGGTTTGTCGTTGAAGTTGATCCAGTAAGGCGAGGAAAAGAGAAACAGGAGAATCAGCGTGACCATGATGTCATAATGCAAGGTGCCACGCTCGTGCTGCCAGAAGATGTAACTACGAATCGTGGGCCAGATCCCCTTCATCCGCAGGGATGGCGCACTCGAAGTGGTCGCGCTGATGTCCACAATCTGCAAGTCTAGTAGTCACTCCTTCTCTTGGCAATGGGCAAACGGGCTCCCGGTTAGATGCCCGGATCAGCCTCCATGCAACCCCTAAAACCGCTTGGGCGTGATTTTGTCGGCGCCAATATAAGGCCGCAGTACCTCAGGAATAACCACGCTTCCATCCGCCTGCTGGTAGTTCTCCACAATGGCCACCCAGGTTCGTCCCACAGCCAACGCGCTCCCATTCAAGGTGTGCACGTATTCCGTCTTATTCTTGCCTTGGGGCCGGTACCGGATATTCGCCCGCCGCGCCTGGTAAGACTCAAAATTCGAGCATGACGAAATCTCGCGAAATAACTGCTGCCCCGGCAGCCACACTTCAATGTCATAAGTCTTCGCCGACGATGCACTCATATCTCCGGTGCATAACGCCATTGTCCGATAGTGAAGTCCAAGTTTTTGCAAAACAGTCTCAGCATTCCGCGTCAGCTTCTCGTGCTCCGCATACGAATCTTCCGGCTTGGAAAACTTTACCAACTCAACTTTCTGAAACTGATGTTGCCGGATGATCCCTCGCACATCTTTTCCATACGATCCCGCTTCGCTGCGAAAGCACGGGGTATACGCCGTCAGCGAGACTGGTAAGCGCGCCGCGTCCAGCACTTCATCGCGATACAGATTCGTTACCGGAACCTCCGCCGTCGGGATCAGCCAGAGATCCTTCTCTCCGTGCGGTACTCGAAACGAGTCGGCGGCAAACTTGGGAAGTTGCCCCGTGCCGTACATCGACTCCGAATTCACCAGATAAGGCGGCAGCACCTCCGTATATCCATGCTCCCGCGTGTGCAGATCGAGCATGAAGTTGGCCAGCGCCCGCTCCAGCTTCGCTCCCAGACCCCAATACACGGCAAAGCGCGCGCCAGTAAGCTTTACCGCGCGCTCCAGATCCAGCACTCCAAGTTCCGCTCCCAGATCCCAGTGCGGCTTCGGCGTGAAATCAAACTGTGGCGGCGCGCCCCAGCGTCGCACTTCAACATTTTCCTCTGCGCTGTGACCCGTCGGAACGCTTTCATGCGGCATGTTGGGAATGCCGGAAAGAATCTCCTGCAGCCGGCCGTCGAGATCCGCTGCGATCTTTTCCCGCGCCTGAATCTGCTCGCGCAAGTCTTTCGTCTCGGCAATGCCGGCGGTTGCATCTTGCCCCGCTCGTTTCAGTTTTGCGATCTCTTCCGTCGCCTGGTTGCGACGCGCCTTCATCGTTTCCGCTTCCGTGATTGCCTGGCGGCGCTGCGTATCTACGTCGCTGAAGTCCTTCAGCACGGCGACCGGATCCGCCCCGCGACAGCGCAGCATCTCTTCCACGCGGCCTAGATTTTCGCGAACAAAATTCAGATCTAGCATAGGAAACAACTACTCTATCGGAAACTGTGGGAAGAATGAAAAACGGCAGACCAGTTTAAAACACCAGGTTTACGAAGTATCACGGAAGCTTAAAGTTTCTGCGATTTTCCTCGTGTATCTTCGTGCCCTGGTGGTCGAGTTCTTCGCATTCACTCATCAAGTGCGCCTCAGTCGTAATCGATAAATCCATCGCTTGAATACAGCAGGGGAATCAAAGGGATGTCGCGGATCTCCGTAGGCCAGACTCGACAAATAAAGGGATAGGCTGAGCGACGGCGCTACGAGCTTCACCGCTCTTCTTTGCGGTCAAATCGATCAACAGAAACGCCGACGCCCAGAAAAACAAGCAGATATACGACCCCGGCGCAAACAGCCAATCTTCAAACGCCGCATGAATCAGACCCGCAATCATCACTAATGCGAAGGGAACTGCGTAATGATACGGACTCCGAGCCTTATGCATCCAGCTATACGCGCACACCGTCGCCCTGATTAACAAAATCAGGAGAAGAACGAACGGTAGTATGCCCAGCATCCCCATGTATTCCGCCAGCGCCAGATAACTGCTCCCGTGCTCGCGATTCGAGCCGTTCAACGTATACACGGAAGAACTCTCTGCCTCAGGGCGCTCGGCTGTCATTTCGCTGGTTCCAAACCCGGTTCCAAACCACGGATGGCGCCTCACCGCGGAGATCGTCTCGTCCCATGGACTTTGCCGTGAAGCAAGGACGCCCACGTGCGTCCGCCCCGCTTTCAAAATAAAACGCCCGCTCAACGAGTCCAGAAATTCACCCGTGTGGGTTGGATTTGTAACCGCCATAAGCTCCAGGAGCAGAACCCCCGCAAACGCAGCTCTAACCAGCATTCGCGGACGCCGCAATCCTACCGTGAGCACCAGCGCCACGATCATATCCGCCACAATTGCCGCACGGCATACCGTCAGATAAAGCAACACCGCACACAATCCCAGGGCAACGTAACGTCGGCGCCGCTGCACTCGATCCCCCGCTGTCAAAGCCCCCCACAGCAGAATCGGCGTCGCAATCACCCCGATAAAAGCTCCCAAATTGTTCGGATCGCCCAAAATATTAAAACCCAAAAAGTAGGCCGCGGCCGTGATGAAAACCACCACTTCACAACTGACAACCAGGCCGCCCACCAAAGACCTTTCGTTCCCCGCCAGAGCGACCCTCACGCCAGTTGCGCAATACAAAAAAAGCAAGAATAAGCTTCCCGTCTTCAGCGAACCCACCGAAGGACTGTTCGAGGCGCTAGCCGACGCCAATGCCGAGAGCACGCAAAAAAGCGCTACCAAATGGAACGTCGCAAAATGCTGCGTCCGGTTGGTTCTCATCCATAGAATGAAACCTACCAGCGCTCCCACCGCCAGGAACAACCACCGCAGAATCAAACTTTCCCCCGAAAATGGCATCGGAGTTCCCGCCAATAAAAAACACCCCATGGTTACGGGGAAAAATACCTTATCGAATCGCCACAGGCAGCCAACCACAATCTCGGCCATCAGAATCGCGCCCAGCGTCTTCGAACTCGCGAAGATCCCCGGTCTCCGCACCATCCACAGAAAGAGCCCGCTTCCTACCACCACTCCAATCGGAATAAGAAGTAATCGAAGTTGAAATTTCATCGACGCACGCGATTGAATCCTGCCTACTCTGAACCCTGTTTTGATAGATTGTGTTGGGATGCTTATCGGCCGCTAAAACGAACCATTGTATCGTGCAAGTACAGGCTATGTGTCGTAATCGCGCAACGCATGTCGTTACACAAGCAACAGGAGCGGAATCTCCCACAGGCATGCCTTTAGCTGAAATGTAAAACTTTGGAGGGCGAATCGGCCGAACGGATTTGCGGAACGGCACTGCCGAATGTTACTGCTGCGGGGCGAAGTACCCCTTGCGGGCACGAACTTGCAGATCTTTCTTCAGTGCGGAAATCTCGATCGACCGGTATCGCCCATCGGCATCAAAATCCGCGGGCTTGTACGAAACGACATACTGGCTGCGCAATTCGTCCTCAATCGCCGCGAACGATCGCGTCATGTCTTTCATCTTGAACGGAAAAAAAGCCCGGCCGCCGGTCGCCTCCGCCAGTTGTACCAGCACTTTATCGCCACGCAGGATTAAGCCGCTGTCGTCCGTCGAGATGGCGTAAATAATGACNNACTGGCTGCGGAGTTCGTCTTCGATGGCGGCGAACGAGCGGGTGATGTCTTTCATCTTGTAGGGAAAGAAGGCGCGGCCACCGGTGGCGGACGCGAGGTCTTCGAGAACTTTGTCGCCGCGCAGAATCAGGCCACTGTCGTCGGTGGAAATGGCATAGATGAGAACTTCGGCGCGCTGCGCCATTTCAATCGCCTGCGCCCGCGAAACCTCGCTCTGGTTATCTTCCCCATCGCTCACCACCACAATCGCCTTCCGCGTCGGATGATCCGGGCGATCTTTCAAAAACTTGTCTTTGGAAGCCCGGTAGATCGCATCGTAGAGCGCGGTCCCGCCGCCATCCTGCAGCCGGTGAATTCCATCCGACAGCAACTGCACATTGTCGGTAAAGTCCTGCGCCATCTGGCTTTTCTGATTGAATCCAACGATGAACGCCTGGTCAAATCCCGCCCGCACCGAGTGTTGCAGGAAGCTGATCGCCGCGTTCTGTTCGAACTCGAATCGACTATGCACCGATCCACTCACATCAATCAGCAATCCAAGATGCAACGGCAGATCGGTTTCGCGCTTGAAATTCAAAATCGATTGCGGAGGCTTATGGTCGTCTAGAATTGAAAAGTCATTTTGCGTCAAATCGCGAACAAATTTCCCGTGCTTATTGGTGGCAATAAACAGAACATTTACTTCGTCGACACGCTTGTGAATCGTAAGCATCGTGCCCGATTGAGGCTCGTCGTCGGCGGAACTTCCATCTGCGAAAGCCACTGCGCCAGGGGCCACCGAGGCAGGAGCGGCGGAAGCTACTCGAGCGTACCCCGCCGGACTGCTGGCATAAGCCGCATTCATGGCTTCGGACTGAGATAACCCGGCAGATTGAGACAATGCAGCGGACTGCGCCAACGCACCACGCGAAAGCATGGCGCCCATTGCCAGCGCAACCATTACCATAAAGTAAGCCCGCGCCGTGTACTTCATGCCGCAAAGGTCCAATTTTTTCACTCCAGCCCAGCCCAAACTGACAATACGCGTGTACTTCCTATTCCTTAGATGCACGCCGATTGCCGAATGACAGTGGCACCATGCCCAGCCTACAGCCGACTGTAGAAGGTGTTCCTCTCCAGTGCCAAGTTACAAAAGGAGCACCCAAATGGTCATACTGATTTCGTCCGCTTAGAAAACCTAAAATCCGCCACCGATCAGACAACTAACGTCCATCAAACCAACACTTACCATCGTGACCGTCAAATTCAAGGGCATCGCTAAAAAGATCACCTCGTCCCTCACCCTGCTGCTCCTTAGCTTCTCCCTCGCCTTCGCCGCCGAAGAACAGGACCGCATGAAGCACGCAGGTGATGTCATGAAAGAAATTCTTGATAATCCCCATAGCCTCCCTCTGGCACTGCTGGATAAAGCCCAATGCCTGGTCGTGCTGCCATCCGTGAGGAAAGGCGCCTTCGGCGTTGGCGGAACCTACGGTCGCGGCGTCCTCGTCTGCCGCAACGGCCCCCGCTTTACCGGACCCTGGGGATCACCGGCCTTCTACGCATTAGAAGGTCATGGCGTTAAATTCCCCGGCGGACACGACACCGACTTTATCCTCCTCGTCCTGAGCCCAAAAGCTGCGCGATCCTTACTTTCTGGCAAAGTAAAAATAGGTTCGGATGTATCCGACGCATCCGGCCCTAACGGGCCGGTCGCAGAAAATTTTTCTGTCCCTGCGGATGCCGAAATCCTTTCCTACACCCGCGATAATGGATCCTTCGCCGGCATATCGCTCCACGGCTGCACCCTGCGCTCCGATACCAACGCTGACCAGAAGCTCTACCGAAAAAAACTAACCGCGAAGGAAATTATCGAAGGCCACAAAGTGGAAGTTCCCAGCAGCGCCCGGCAACTAATAGCACTGTTGAATTCAAAATCGCCCTCCATGAACTAACTCCCAAAGGCATCAGAGCGATCGCTGGAAAAGCTCGATGAGAGCGATAGAAAGATTGATGACCAATGAGGAAGGGAACACTCGGTCGATAAAAAGCTCAACGCCGCGAAACTAAGAATGAGAGCCGCGCTTCGGCGGGAACTGCGTACAATGTTGTATTGGTGCCGGGAGGGGGAGTCGAACCCCCAAG
>PLUJ01000096.1 GCA_003165455.1 Acidobacteriaceae bacterium
ATGGGCGAAGTCTACCGCGCGCTCGACACTCGCCTGAATCGCACGGTCGCCGTCAAAGTTCTCGCTTCGCATCTGTCTAATTCGCCGGAACTCAAGCAGCGCATGGAGCGCGAAGCTCGCGCCATTTCTTCGCTGAACCATCCTCACATCTGCCAGCTCTACGACATTGGATCGCACGACGGCGCCGACTTCCTAGTCATGGAGTTTCTCGAAGGAGAGACTCTGGCTGACCGTCTGCGTAAAGGCGCACTTGGATTGCCCGAGATTTATAAGATCAGCTTTGCCGTTGCCGAAGCGCTAGCTCTAGCCCATCGCCAGGGCATTGTTCACCGCGACCTCAAGCCCAGTAACATCATGCTGACTCCCGCTGGTGCAAAGCTCATGGATTTCGGCCTCGCCAAGCCTCTCGTCGTCGCTCGCGCTTCCGGTTCTTCCGCTGCGCCGCCATCCTTCACCGCTGCTGCCACCATGAGCGGGGCCAGTCCGCTCAGCCCGCTCACCATGGCCGGGACGATCGTTGGCACCATTCAATACATGTCGCCCGAGCAGATCGAAGGCAAAGAAGCCGACGCCCGTTCCGACATCTTCGCCTTCGGCGCGGTTCTCTATGAAATGGCGGCCGGCAAGCGCCCCTTCGAAGGCAAGAGCCAGATTTCGCTCGCCTCTTCGATTCTGGAAAAAGATCCCGATCCCATCTCGACGCTCAAGCCGCAAACACCCGCAGCCTTCGAGCACATCGTTGCCACCTGCCTGCAAAAAAATCCCGAAGACCGTTTTTTCGCGGCCCACGACATCAAGCTCGAACTGCAATGGATCGCCTCAGCAAAGCCAGCGGCAGAGAAGGCCGAGCCCACCGCAGCTCCCGCTCCAGCCGTCAAGCGAAATCCACTGCCTTGGATCGCCGCGGCCTTCGCTGCACTTATCATCGGAGCAGCAGCCGGATACCTTCTCCATCGCCCCGCTCCAGTCCAATCCATCCGCACCGTCATCAACGCACCGGAGAAGACGCACTTCATCTCGACCGGCGACACCGCTGGTCCTGCCGTGATTTCGCCCGACGGCTCAACGATCGCATTTACTGCTACCGGCGCCGACGGCAAGAGCACCCTCTGGGTGCGCCCGGTCAACTCGCTCGAAGCCCGCCAAATCGCCGGAACCGAAAACGCCATCTTCCCCTTTTGGTCATTCGACAGCCATTCCATCGCCTTCTTCGCTGACGCAAAACTGAAATCCGTGGACCTTTCCGGGGGCTCACCCCAAATCATCGCCGAAGCTGCCTTCGGCCGCGGTGGTGCCTGGGGCGCCGACGGAGTTATGGTCATTTCTCCCGCGACCACAGTTCCGCTTTACCGTGTCAACGCTGACGGCGGCGCTCCCGTCCAACTCACTCAGATAGACACCGCTCTTCACACTTCTCATCGCTGGCCATTCTTTCTGCCCGACGGAAAACACTTCCTCTATCTCGCCATCAATCACGACCCTTCCAAATCGGCCAACGATACGATTTACTACACCTCCGTCGATGGCAGCGTGAACAAGCCGCTGTTGAAGAGCCAGTCAAACGCCGTTTATGCTGATGGATATCTCCTGTTTGCCCGCAACGATCAGGTGATGGCGCAATCCTTCAATCCCTCCAGCGGATCATTAACCGGCCAGCCGCAACCGTTGATCCGCGGCGTCACCAACGACCCAACCACGTGGCATATGGACGTTTCCGCTTCCAATGACGGCCTGCTGCTCTACGGCAGTGGCGCGTCGGGCGCTGCGGAGATTCTCTGGATGGACCGTGCCAGCAAACAAATTTCCACCATCGCCGGCAACATCTCCAATCTGTATACGATGAAGTTCTCTCCGCAAGGCGACCGGATCGCACTCGGAATCGATAACGGCGTCGACGACACTTGGATTCTGGATATTGCCCGCGGCATTCGCACCCGTCTCACGTTTGGCCCGGTTTCCAATAACGCTCCTCAGTGGTCTTCCGACGGCAAATGGATCGTTTACAGCTCCGGGCGCAGCGGCAAGTTTCAGCTTTTCCGTAAGCCTTCCGACGGTGGGG
Organism: Acidobacteriaceae bacterium; assembly: GCA_003165455.1. Taxonomy (GTDB): domain Bacteria; phylum Acidobacteriota; class Terriglobia; order Terriglobales; family Acidobacteriaceae; genus Sulfotelmatobacter. Next base: position 2,060 of record PLUJ01000096.1, read on the forward strand.
GCGCGGAGGAGGAATTGCTCAGTGACGATCAAATGGTCGTTGCCTTGGATTGGTCGCGCGATGGCAAATACATCTTTTACGACCGCGGCAAGCCCGGAACCCAGGACATTTGGGCGTTACCCCTCGAAGGTGACCGAAAGCCCTTTCAAGTGGTGCCTGCTACTCCGAATACTTTCCGGAGCTGGCCCAGCCTATCTCCGGACGGCCACTGGCTGGCCTACGCGTCAAATGAGTCCGGTTCGTACCAGATCTATGTAGTTGCCTTCAACGGCGGTCACGGCAAATGGCAGGTCTCCGTCAGCAATGGTCAACGACCAACCTGGAGCCACGACGGGAAGGAACTTTATTTCGTGGATACGGCGAACACGGTGTATGCCGTGCCTGTGAAGGAAGTCGCCGGGGCTTTACAATTTGGAACCCCGCAAACCCTGGTGAGCACCTGGTCCATGCCCGAGCCTTTCTACCAGATCAGCCCCGACGACAAGAAAATCCTGCTCTATCGCATCTCCCAGCAGGTCGGCGACTCCATCACCGTTGTTACCAATTTCACCGCTGGCCTGAAGTAAGTGACACAGTCGGCCATGCTGATCCAGACCCCACTGATCCAGGCCCCACAGATCAGGCTCCGAAGCCGCGAAACTTTGTCTTCCTCCGGTTGAACGGGCAAACCGGAAGTTATTCCTCCTTCAAGAAAAGCAGGTAGAGCATTCCCCAATTCGTTGCGTTCGCGCTCGATCGAGCGTCAGTTTCGACCGGCCTCTGCCGTGTGAAGGCCGTGTGTCATTTTGAACGGCCGCGCTGATTCTGCCACAAGGCTTGATCTATCAGTCAGTTGATGGCGGTTGGATTTCGATGGAAGCACACTACAGTATTATTTATGGTCCACCTATGGTCCAGGAGGGAAGATGTGGGTTACTTCTGGATAGCCGACCATCGGGGAATTGAATGGCGATGACTGACATGCCACTTTCTTGCACGGAGCTCGTATGGAAAGCACCTTTGATTGGAAGCCGGCGACACGTCGAGGATACGTGAAACGCGGGGAAAGCGAGGATTCATTTCTGCGAGATGAAATAGAGGTCGTCATAACCGCCGGGGCGGGCGAAGACGACTGAGGAAAGATCGGGTGCCAGCGAATACGCGTTACCGCCGTAGTCTTCGCGCAAGGCAAAAGGAAGTTTGAAGGCGGGGATTGGTGCTCCGATGGCCTCGCCATTTTGCCAGGGCTGGCGCCAGATCGTGGTTTCACCGTGCGAAGCGAGCGAATAGAGAAATGACTTGCCATCTTTCGCAAACATCGTGAGATAGGTTGTGATCCCGGATTTGTATTTCCTGCATTTTTTGTCGGCCAGCGAGTACTGGTAGATTCCCGGGTTGTCCCCCCAGAGAACAGTGCCGATTAAAAATCTGCGGTCGGGAGAAATATCGACTGCGGCGCCACAGTTCTCGGACAAAACAACCGGCGGGGCTCCGTTCAGAAACATTCTCCAATTCTTTGCCGTGTGACCGTCCTTATCTTGCCCGCCAATGATCATAGATTGATCGCCGGGTTCCCAAATCACGAAACCGACCCATTCGCCGGACCACTTCAACTGCTGCTGGTGCGTATCATCCGTGTCGATTAGAAACAACTGTACCTCACTGTTAGGAGCATCGTGGCGCGAGCCGTCCGCGTATACATATCTCTTGTTGTCGTTCGAAAATCCCAGTGTCTCCAAATGACTGGATCCCGAAGCCAGCCTGACTCGTTTGTTGGTGGCAAGATCAATGACCCACATTTCGGTTTGGCCGGGCTCGGGTGACGTGAGGTATGCAACAAGACGGCTGTCATTGGAAAACTCGGGCTGGTATACATTTTCGGTTATGACGTCAGAGAATTGTTTTGACGCGAAGCGATACAGCGTGAGGGTTCCTGCTTTTCTGCCGCTGACGAAGTAAACGCCCTTTCCGTTTGGGTCGGCGGTCGCATTCAGGTCAGGCCCAGTTCCGTTCGTGATCTGCCTGAAGGCATGATCTGTCAGTGAGAATTCCCAGATATTGATGATCCCGTTGACGCGGCGGCTCAAGTAGACGGAGAGGCCCGCGTTGGCCCAGTTCGGGTAAGAAACCGCGTCGGGGATGTCGGCGATCTTCTCGAGTTTCTTGCCGGGAATGTCAAGCCGTTCGATTGTTAGTCCGTTCGAAGGCGGCGTGCACACTAGTAAATGCTGACCGTCTGGGTACATCCGCAGGCTTCCAGCCAAGGGCAGCGTATAGACGGGTTCTTCCATGCCCCCTGCTCTTGGAGTGCGAACGATCCGCCCGTCATCCTTCTCCACGAACAGGGTCAGGCCGTCAGGGGAGGAAACCACAAATGATCCGGATGCCAGATGCTTCGCGTTTCCGCCGAGCGTCGGGATACTCCAGATTTCGTATTCACCAAGCGTCTGTGCGAAGTAGATCTCGGTGCCGTCGGACGAAAATCCGCGCACTACCTTATTACTCTCATCCTTGGTGAGTCGCAGAGGCTCGCCGCCAGACGTGAGCATGACGAACACTTGATCGTAACCATCCACCGGAGAGGTGAAGGCCATCGTGCGTCCGTCGGGTGAGAGCGC
>PLUJ01000301.1 GCA_003165455.1 Acidobacteriaceae bacterium
GGTGAGCGCTTTGCCAAGCTCGTGAAATACGGTTACCTCATTAGGGTTTTCGGGTAGGTCCAGACCAAGACCTGCGCTTCGACGTCTTTCTACGCCGCTGAACGGTTTCCCGTCCGTGGCTCTCCGGATAGCCTCACCGGGGACACGTTTCTTCGGGTCTGGAGATTCTGTGGGCAACATATTCATTATAGAGAACGCTTTCCAGTATCCGCAACGGCCTTGAAGGCGGTGATTTTCAATTGGCCAACACCTGATTAAGCTACCCCGTCCGCGCACATTGACACACTCTCGACCCACGCCTATATTTTGTGTGGGAACCGGTCTCGGTCGGATGTCTTCTACGCCCTTCGGCGAACACTTAAAACGCGAGCGAGAAATGCGCGGCGTCACTCTGGAAGAAATTTCCACCGCCACACGCATTGCTCCGCGCTTTCTGGTCGCGTTGGAGAACGAACACTGGGAGGAGCTGCCTGGTGGCGNNTTCAATCGCGGATTTATACGCGCGGTGGCGCGTTTTTTGGGGCTCGATGAAGATACTCTGGTGTCTGAATACGCGCTGCAAACCAAAGGACCTTCAGAACCGGGCGTGGTGGCCGACCCTCCGTTGGAATCCAGCCGTCGCTGGCCGGCGATTGTTTTGGTAATTGTTGTAGCTATTTTGCTCGTCGCGGCTGCAGTCGTCGCCGCGGTGCATTTCGCGCCTCAGATTTCCGCGCGGCTACATAAACATTCAACGCCGCCGGTTACAGCGCCACAGCCGGCCTCTGGAGAACCCCATTAGCGCCGAACTTCGCGAGAGCGTTCGCAGCGGAAAAGCGACCACGGAGCAACNNCCGAAGACCGCGCGGAATTACTGACGATCCTTACCGCCGATTCGGATGCGGCGATTGCGGAACGCGCGCAGAGCGTTATTTTGACGCAGCCGATTGAACCTTTTATTGCGGCTCTGGCGCGTCCGGATACCGACCCGCGCATGTTCGCCTTCTGCGCCGACAACCTTTCTCAGAAGGCCGGGATTGCCGACGCACTGGCGAAGAATGTGGCGTGTCCTTCAGGCGTGATCGCGCATGTCGCTTCACGTTTAACTGCGGCTGGAGTACAAGCGCTTTTGGACAACCTGGACCGGCTTAGTTCTGACGCGCAGTTGGTCGTTGCGCTGACGCATTGCAAAGGGGCAACTCCGGAGCAGCAGGAACTTTTGGCGGATTTACAGAAAACCGAGGGGCTAACGCTCCCGGATATCGAAGAAGTGGCCTCGGAAATTGAGCCGGACAAGAAAAAACGAGTGACGCTGCTTCAGCGGCTCACCCAAATGAACGTGGTGGAACGCATTCAGCTTGCGCTGAAAGGCGGGCGCGAAGAACGCATGCTTTTAATTCGCGACCCCAACAAAATCGTGCAACGAGGTGTGCTGCAATCACCGCGTCTTACCGAGCTCGAAGTGGAAAATTTCGCGGCCATGGCTAATGTTTCAGGAGAAGTTCTGCGCATCATTGCGGCGAGTCGCGTGTTCATGAAGGCTTATACCGTGGCCAGAAACCTGGTGAAGAATCCGAAGACGCCTTTGGATGTATCGCTACATCTTCTTCCGCGAATGAACGCTACCGATCTGAAACTTCTTACCACCAACAAGAATATTCCGGAGACGCTTCGTTCCACGGCGATGAAGCTGCATCGCCAGCGCTACGCCCCCAAGGCTCAGGACTAAATTCGGGGCCAGGTGAAGCGTTACTTGCTGCTCGGCGCTGCAAGCGAAGCGGCGATTTTGGCTTTGTATTCCTGAGCTTTTGCGAGGATTTCTTTTTCGTCGAGCGTTAGCATCTGGCGGTCTTTCATCACAATTTTTCCGGCGATCACTACCGTGCGCACATCCGAGGCCTTCAGGGCGTAAACAATTTCCGAGTAAACGTCGTACATCGGCGCGGCGTGGGGCGCCTCAGTGTCTACCAGGATCAGATCCGCTTTCTTGCCCGCTTCCAACGAGCCAATCATTTTTTCCATGTGCAAAGCGCGCGCGCCGTTGATGGTGGCCATTTCGACCACTTGCTTCGCGGGCAACGCGCGGGGATCCATGCGCGACACTTTCTGCAGCTTTGCGGCGAGATCCATTTCTTCGAATAGGTCCTGATTGTTGTTGCTCGCGGCGCCGTCGGTGGCCACGCCAATGGGTTCGCCTGCAGCTAGCATTTCGGGGACCGGCATCACGCCGGCCGCGGTCTTCATGTTGCTCGAGGGATTATTGGTGCAACCGACGTTGAAATAGGCCAGCGCGGCGATGTCTGCATGGTCCACCCAAATGCAGTGCGCTCCCAACACATCAGGGCCGAGAAAGCCTATGCGTTCCAAATAGCCGACGGGCGTCGCTCCGTGTTTTGCGCGGCTTTGTTCCAGTTCAAATTGCGCTTCCGCGATGTGAATCAAGATAGGCGAATTATTCCGGCGCGCCAGGGCGGCGGAATCCTGCAAAGTTTTTTCGGAGCAGGTGTAAATGGAATGCGGCGCAACTGCGGCAATTATTAAAGGATCGCCTTTCCAATGATCCAAATATTTTTGCGTGTAGGCGAAAGCTTGCTCCGGAGTTTTATTGTCGGGCGCGGGAAAATCGATGATGGTCTCTCCCAAGACACCGCGCATTCCCGCATCTTTGGTTACGCGTGCCACAACATCCTCGAAATAGTACATATCCGCGTACGTCGTGATGCCGCCGCGCAACATCTCGAGCACTCCCAGTTTGGTCCCCCACTTGACAAAATCCGGAGTAACGTTGCGCGCTTCCGCAGGAAAAATATATTTTTGAAGCCATTCGTCGAGCGCGAGGTCGTCGGCCAATCCGCGAAACAGGCTCATCGCGGCGTGCGCGTGACCGTTAATCAGGCCCGGCATCACGAGCGCGCCATGCGCATCAATCGTCTGCGCGGCCTCGAATCGGCTCTCGATTTCCGCGCGCGGCCCGACGGCCACAATCGAATCGCCGCGAATGGCTACCGCGCCGTCTTCAATCACTCGCCGCTG
>PLUJ01000124.1:0-145 GCA_003165455.1 Acidobacteriaceae bacterium
CGGAGTTTAACTTGATCATGCAAGACGAAGAAAAAAAAGAAGCAGCAGCGGGTGGAGTGGCGGCGGGTGCGGAACAGGCACCGGGCGCAGACGCAACTGCTGCGAGCGGTGAGCCGCCGCGCAATCCGAATATGAAGTGGTACAT
>PLUJ01000124.1:256-5013 GCA_003165455.1 Acidobacteriaceae bacterium
ATGTGGTGAAGTCCACGCCGCGGGTGACTGGATTTGTGGGCACGGGCCAGCAGCCAACGCCGCTGTCCGAAGAAGAAGTGCAGCACATCGTTTACAAAGTCGCCGACAGCCGCGAGAAGCCGAAGCTTAAGGTCAAGTTCGAGAAGAACGAATCGGTGCGCATCACGGAAGGCCCGTTCGCCAGCTTTACCGGCCTCGTGGATGAAGTGAATGAGGATCGCGAAACTGTGAAGGTGATGGTCACGATTTTCGGCCGCTCGACCCCGGTGGAACTGGAATTTAATCAGGTGGAGAAAGTGGCGTAGGAACTTGGCAATTTGGTAATTTTGTAATTGAACCCAGAGGGAAATTTTAGATGGCGAAAAAAGTTACAGGTTTCGTGAAGTTGCAGATCGCGGCGGGCAAGGCTACGCCGGCTCCTCCGGTTGGTCCGGCGCTGGGTCAGGCGCAGATTAACATCATGGAGTTCTGCAAGCAGTTCAACGCCCGCACCAACCAGAAGGAGATGGAAGGGCTGATCATTCCGGTCGTGGTCTCGGTCTACAGCGACCGCTCATTCACCTTCATCACCAAGACTCCGCCGGCTTCGATTCTGCTGAAGCGCGCCGCTGGTATTGCAAAGGGGTCCGGGACGCCGAATAAAGATAAGGTTGGCAAGGTCACTTTGAAGCAGGTGGAGGAAATTGCCAAGCAGAAGATGCCGGATCTGAATGCGGCGTCGGTTGAAACGGCAATCAAGAGCGTTCGCGGAACGGCGCGCTCGATGGGCATTGAAGTGATTGCGTGAGGGTTTCAAATCCCCAAATTGCCGATTACGAATTTACGAATTGAATCAAGTCGAAATTACCACGGCTCATCCGATCAACGATGCGCGGTGGAAGACAAGGAAAAGTAAATGAAAAAAGAGGGAAAGAACATCGCCAAGGCGCATTCTTCCGTAGAGAAGCGCCCGTATACTTTGCAGGACGCGGTACCGTTGCTGCAGAAAGTCAAGTTCGCCAAATTTGACGAGACGGTTGAAGTTACGTTGCGGCTGGGAGTCGATCCCAAGCATGCCGACCAGATGGTGCGCGGGACTGTAATTCTGCCGCATGGTCTCGGCAAATCCAAGAAAGTCCTGGTGATTGCCAGCGGCGATAAGATTCGCGAAGCCGAAGCTGCGGGCGCGGATTACGTTGGCGGCGAGGAGATGGTCGAGAAGATCACCAAAGAAAACTGGACGGATTTTGACGCCTTGATCGCTACCCCTGACGTGATGAAGTCTGTCGGGCGTTTGGGTAAAATCCTCGGGCCAAAAGGGCTGATGCCAAATCCGAAGACCGGCACGGTCACCATGGACGTGGGCAAGGCCGTGCAGGAAGTGAAAGCTGGCAAGGTGGAATTCCGCACCGATAAGACGGCCCTCGTGCATGTGCCGGTGGGAAAAATATCGTTTACTCCGGACAAGTTGATCGACAATGCGACCGTCCTGATCACCAGCGTGATCAAAGCAAAGCCATCGGTTGCGAAGGGCAAGTACATCAAGGGCTGCACCCTGAGTTCGACGATGGGACCGGGAATCATGTTGGATACGGCTCCGATTGAAGCTGCGGCGAAGGCATAGCGGTAACGACTGGATGGGCGAGTCGCCCGTCCCACACGGGCACTGCTCAGAACAACCAAGATTAAGAGGAATCGACCATGGCGGTTACGAAGGCACGAAAGAAAGAGCAAGTTGAGAAGCTGAGCGCGGACCTGCAAAACGTTTCGAACGCGGTCGTCGCCACCTATACAAAAATGACCGTGGCTCAGGACTACGAGCTGCGCAAGGCGTTACGGGGTGCTGGCGCGAAGTACCAGGTCGTGAAAAACACGTTGGTGGAACTGGCTGCGAAAGGGACGAAAATTGAGGAAGGCCTGAAAAACCTGTCTGGCGTGACCTCGATTGCCTATACCACGGGCGACCCCGTGGCTATGGCCAAGGCGCTCACCAAATACGCCAAAGACGTCCCGGAGTTCACTTTTAAGGTGGGCGTGGTCGAAGGCCGCGTGATTACGATCAAGGAGATCGAATCCTTGGCCAGCATGCCATCGAAGGAAGAGCTTTATTCGAAGCTCCTGTTCCTGATCAACGCGCCCGCCCAGCGACTGGTTACAGTCATGAACGCCGTCGGTCGCAATCTGGCCGTGGTGGTCGATCAGGGCGTGAAAGAGAACAAGTTCAAGGAAGCGTAAATCGCGTGGCGCGGGCGCCTTCGCCCGCGAGCTTTTTGCGCTGCCGCATGTAGCAACGGGGCAAGTCCCCCGCCGCTACAGCAAAAGGTTTCGGGACGGCGAGAATCGTCCGAAGAGATGAAGAGATTTGGTTATCTGCAAGTCAGGGGTTGCGCGGTTTGGATCCAGGCGTTGTCTGGCGCATGGAGACGAATCAGCCGCACTGGAAACCCGGCCAAAGATAACGAAAGCAAGCAAATTCATAATTCGAAAAGTGGAGAACTAACATGGCAGACTTGCAACAGTTGGAAGAGTCAATCGTAGCCTTGTCGCTGCTGGATGCGGCACAGCTGGTGAAGAAGCTGGAAGAGCGCCTCGGCGTGTCCGCGGCAGCGGCAGCTCCCGTGATGATGGCGGGTGGTGGTGCGGGCGCGGCAGCGGCTCCGGCGGAAGAGAAGACGGAATTTACCGTGCTTCTCAAGGAAGTTGGCGCCAACAAGATTAACGTCATTAAGGCAGTCCGCGAAGTCACCAGCCTGGGCTTGAAGGAAGCCAAGGAACTGGTGGATGGAGCGCCTAAGAACATCAAGGAAGGCGTTTCCAAGGACGAAGCCGAGACCATCAAAAAGAAGTTTACCGAGGCTGGCGCCGTCGTCGAAGTGAAGTGACCGCGTTTAGCGGGCGTGAGCGTAGCGGGAGCCCGCTGCGGTCATCCTGAGGGTTCTTGCGAAGGATCTGGCAGCACCGGTGCATTCGAGTGCCGGATGGCACCAGATCTGGTGCAAAAGGCCAGGTAAATTTTAGTGTTCCGGTTGTGAAGCCGGGGCGGTGGTGTTAGCATCTAAATTAACACCGCTTCCCCTGGCCTCACTCAATGGCGAGCGAGACTCGTAAGGGAAGCTTGGGCACTGTTCCGTGGGCAGGCGGAACGGAAACGGCCGAAGGAAACTGGCGCGAAGGATCACAAATTCACATTGGCGAAACGCCAAGCATGGCGTCTGCGGGAAGTCTTGTCCCTGCGGATGCCTCGTTGTGTTTTCTGCGGTAACTGCGGCTCAACGGGTCACAAGTTCGTATCAACCAGGTTTAAACAGCTAAACAGCGCGGCGCATTTCGCGCCCCACATTCCGCGGGTAATCGCAGCGCTCGGCTGCGCCTGACATGGGAGTTCTTGACGATGAAGAATAACGCCTTCCGTAAACGTTTCGATTTTTCTAAGATTCCAGCCACCATCCAGATCCCGAATCTGATCGAGGTGCAGAAGCGCTCCTACGACCGTTTTCTGCAGATGGANNCCATTGGTAACTGGGAGTGCAAATGTGGTCACCTGAAGGGACTACACCATCTGCGTACCACTTGTAAGAATTGCGGCAACACGGTCATCACCGATCCGTTCCATCCCGGCGATGTGCTTTGCCAGAAGTGCGGCACCTACAATTCGAACACACCCGATTTCTGCAACAAGTGCGGCGATCCCGTCGGATTGCAGTTGAAGTATGACGTGGCCGAGTGCGAGGAGCGCGGTATGACCTACTCCGCGCCGCTCAAGGTCACCATGCGGCTGACGATCTTCGACAAGGACGCGGAGACCGGCAATCGCTCTATCCGCGACATTAAAGAACAGGAAGTCTTCTTCGGCGACGTTCCGCTGATGACGCAGAACGGCACCTTTATTATTAACGGTACCGAGCGCGTGATCGTCAGCCAGTTGCACCGTTCGCCCGGAGTGTTCTTCGAGACCGCCAACAACCGCACGTACTTCCTCGGCAAGATTATTCCCTACCGCGGATCGTGGGTCGAATTCGAGTACGACCAGAAGAACGTGCTCTACGTACGCATCGACCGCAAGCGCAAATTTCTCGGCACTATCTTTTTGCGCGCTCTCGGTTTGCGCTCCGGAGAAGACATTCTACGGTCGTTCTATACGGTCGATCGGGTTGCGATCCGGGGCAAAAAGCTTTACTGGACGCTCGATCCCACCAGCGAGAAAGCCACCAACCTGTTGGGCATGAAGCTGGCGCACAGCATCAAGAACAAGTCGGGCGATGAAATTGCGCACTCCGGCCGCAAGCTGAATGCGGCGGTTCTGAAAGAAATTCAGAAAGCGAAGATTTCGGAGATTGAAGTCGATATCACCGATATCGAGGGCGCATGGGCGGCGGCCGATGTGGTCGACACCACCACCGGAGAAGTGTTGCTCGAGGCGAATACCGAGCTTTCCGCGGACAAGGTATCGAAAATCCTCGATTCCGGCGTAGTGGAAATGAGCCTGTTCTTCCCCGAGCGCGACGATGTGGGAACGGTGATCAGCCAGACGCTGAAGCGCGATTCCGTCAAGACGCCGCAGGAAGCGCTGATCGAAATCTACCGCAAGCTTCGTCCCGGCGATCCGCCGACTCTCGACACGGCCACGGCTTTATTCCATGGCATGTTCTTCGATCCGCGAAAGTACGATTTTTCGAAGGTCGGACGTCTCAAGTTCAATATCAAGCTGTTCGAGAATCAGGATGCGACCAGCCTCGACAAGCGCACGCTCGATCCCGACGATTTCTACGCGACCATCG
>PLUJ01000124.1:5038-5247 GCA_003165455.1 Acidobacteriaceae bacterium
ACGGCCATGCCGCACGATCTGGTCAACGCGAAACCAGTGATGGCTGCGATCCGCGAATTTTTCGGATCGTCCCAACTCTCGCAGTTTATGGATCAGACCAACCCGCTCTCCGAGATTACGCACAAGCGGCGTCTCTCGGCGCTTGGGCCGGGCGGCCTGTCACGGGAGCGCGCCGGATTCGAAGTCCGCGACGTGCATCCCACGCATTA
>PLUJ01000124.1:5257-8725 GCA_003165455.1 Acidobacteriaceae bacterium
GATCAAGGGCGGCCGCGTGATCGACTACGTCACCGTGGTGAACACGGGAGACAGCGATTACAAAGTCGGCGATCACATGGAAAAGCATGAGATCGAGAAGGTCAACGCCGAACTGAAAGAGAAGCGCAAAAAGCCGGCGCAGATCGATCCATTTTCGTTCTATCTTTCCGCGTGGGAAGAAGATCGCCACACCATTGCGCAGGCGAACGTTGAACTCGATGACAAGGGCCGCATCGTGGCGGAACTGGTCAACGCCCGCAAAGCCGGCAACTTCGTGCTGGTCAGCCGGGAGGAAGTCGATTACGTTGACGTTAGCCCGAAGCAACTGGTCTCCGTTGCCGCTTCGCTCGTACCGTTCCTCGAGCACGACGACGCCAATCGCGCTCTGATGGGCGCGAACATGCAACGCCAGTCCGTGCCTTTGCTCCGAGCTCAGGCGCCGATCGTCGGTACTGGAATGGAAGGCGTTACTGCCCGCGATTCCGGTGCGGTCGTTCTAGCCCGGCGTAATGGCATCATCGATTCGGTCGATTCCGATCGCATCATCGTGCGCGTCGAAGGCGAGCACCATCCCACGCAGTTGTCGCGTGAGGTGGGCAGCGACATTTATCAGCTCACCAAATTCAAGCGCTCGAACCAGAACACGTGCATCAATCAGAAGCCCATCGTCAAGAAGGGACAGCGCGTCTTGAAGGGCGAAGTCATTGCCGACGGTCCCTGCACGGACCACGGCGAACTGGCGCTTGGACGCAACGTGCTGGTGGCCTTCATGCCGTGGCGCGGGTACAACTTTGAGGACGCAATTCTCGTCTCCGAAAAAATGGTGAAGGACGATTACTACACTTCACTGCATATTGAGGAGTACGAGATTGAAGCGCGGGACACGAAGCTCGGTCCGGAAGAAGTCACGCGCGACATCCCCAACGTCAGCGAATCGATGCTGCGTAATCTCGACGAGGCGGGCGTGATCCGCATCGGCGCCAGCATNNCCGGAGACGTTCGCGACGCTTCCCTCTACTGCCCTCCGGGTATCGAGGGTGTCATTGTCGATGTGAAGATTTTCTCCCGCAAAGGCCAGGAGAAGGACGAGCGGGCCAAGTCGATTGAAGCGACGCAGATTGGAAAGCTCGAGAAAAATCTTTCCGACGAGATCCGCATTCTTACCGACGAGCGATTGAAACGTCTGGAGAACATTCTTGGCGGCAAGGAAGTGCAGGCCGATCTGCACGACGAGCGTACCAATAAGCGTCTTCTGAATAAGGGGAATATCCTGGACCGCGACGCGATCGAGCGCATTTCCACTCGTAATCTGAAGCGCATCAAGTACAACGACAAAGACCCGCGGGTGAATGAGCAGATCGACGAAATCGAGGAAATGACCTCTCGCCAGATCGATGTGCTGAAGAAGATCGTCAACGAGAAGAAAGAAAAGCTCACCAAGGGCGACGAGTTGCCGCCGGGCGTGATCAAGCTGGTCAAGGTCTACATCGCGATGAAGCGCAAGCTCAGCGTGGGTGACAAGATGGCCGGCCGGCACGGGAATAAAGGCGTCATCGCTCGCATCCTGCCGGAAGAGGATATGCCGTACCTCGAAGATGGAACGCCAGTCGAGATCGTGCTGAATCCCCTCGGCGTACCCAGCCGTATGAATGTGGGTCAGATCCTCGAAACTCACCTGGGATGGGCGGGATACACCTTGGGCGGGAAGATTTCCAACTTGCTCAAGGAAAATACCCGCACCGAAGCGATCCGCCGCGAATTGAAGGCCTTATTTAAGGACTCCAAGCTCGCGGATACGATTGGCGAAATGGGTGACGAGGAGCTCGAAGCTCTCGCTCCCACGCTCGCCCGCGGCGTCTACATGGGCTCGCCAGTGTTCGACGGTGCTAAGGAAGGCGAGATCAAGGCGCTGCTTGAACACGCCGGACTGCCGACCTCGGGCAAGACCACGCTGCATGACGGCATGACCGGTGACCAGTTCGAACAGCCGGTATGCGTTGGCTACATCTATATGCTGAAGCTGTCGCACTTGGTGGACGACAAGATTCACGCGCGNNGGCGTGCCGGAATCGTTTAACGTGCTCATCCGCGAGTTGCAATCGCTCTGTCTTGACGTGGAGTTGATCAAGACCGGGGAGAAGCGGCCGGCGGCAAGCGCGGCGGCAGATTAAAAAACAGTTCTCAGTTTCCGGTTCTCAGCCCCCACTAAGGGAATGAGACCGGAAGCTGAGAGGAGTCTTCAAAGTTTTTAAGTATCGCCACCGCGGCATTCGTCCTCGATGCCGCGCGCAAGGCAAAAGTTCAATCCTGGTTTTCAACCGAGAACTGGGAGCCGAGAACTGAGAACTGGTACGGGGGCCGTCAGCGGACGCGTTAGAACCGCAGGAAGCGGAGGAGTCCCTTGTTTCGTTCGAGCCCGTTCGAAATGCAAAACACGATCGCCGATTTCGATGCCATTAAGATCAGCCTTGCCTCTCCCGAAAAAATTCGGAGCTGGTCTCATGGCGAAGTCACAAAACCCGAGACCATCAACTACCGCACGTTCAAGCCCGAACGCGATGGCCTGTTCTGCGCCCGCATCTTTGGCCCGGTAACCGACTGGGAGTGCTTGTGCGGAAAATATAAACGCATGAAGCATCGCGGAGTCATCTGCGACAAGTGTGGCGTGGAAGTTACGCTCTCAAAAGTGCGCCGCGAACGTCTCGGCCACATCGAGCTGGCTTCGCCCTGCTCGCACGTGTGGTTCTTTAAGGGTCTGCCCAGCCGTATCGGCCACCTGCTCGATATTTCCCTGCGCGACCTCGAATCCGTTCTTTATTTCGAGGCTTACGTAGTGGTCGAGCCCGGCGACGCTCCGGTAAAAGAGCGCGAGGTCATCAAGGNNTTCCGCGAACTCGACCAGCAATACCGTCCCGCGGGATTCAAGGCGATGATGGGCGCCGAGGCCATCAAGGAACTGCTCAAGCGCATCGATACCGATGGTTTGTCGGTTGAACTGCGCGAGAAGATGAAGAACGAGAGCTCGCTGCAGAAGCGGCTCAAATACACCAAGCGCCTGAAAGTGGTCGAGGCATTTCGCCGCAGCGGCAACAAGCCAAGCTGGATGATCCTCGATGTCATTCCGGTCATTCCTCCGGAATTGCGTCCCCTGGTTCCACTCGATGGCGGACGATTCGCCACCTCCGATCTGAACGATCTTTACCGCCGCGTCATCAACCGTAACAACCGGTTGAAAAAGTTGATGGACCTGCACGCGCCCGAAGTCATCGTAAGAAACGAAAAGCGCATGCTGCAGGAAGCCGTCGACGCATTGTTCGACAATGGCCGCCGGGGCCGCGTGTTGCGTGGCGCGAACAACCGTCCACTCAAATCGCTCTCCGATACGCTCAAGGGTAAGCAGGGCCGCTTCCGTCAGAACCTGCTTGGCAAGCGCGTCGACTACTCCGGACGTTCCGTCATCGTGGTCGG
>PLUJ01000124.1:8756-8958 GCA_003165455.1 Acidobacteriaceae bacterium
GAAATGGTGGAGCAGCAGGAACCCATCGTTTGGGACATCCTTGAAGAAGTCATCAAGGATCATCCGGTTCTATTGAACCGCGCTCCCACGCTGCACCGTCTCGGCATTCAGGCGTTTGAGCCAGTCCTGGTGGAGGGCAAAGCGATTCGAATTCACCCGCTGGTCTGCACCGCGTTCAATGCAGACTTCGACGGCGATCAGA